>CBFDBF010000110.1:0-5927 GCA_965602975.1 uncultured Gammaproteobacteria bacterium
ACTACTTCAGATATAGTGATCAGGCAGCTACCAGTGCCAAGGTTCCATTCCGCTTCTCTACCGAGATGGGTCACAATCCATGGAACTCCAAGAGCCATCTGTTACGGATAGGTATCAAGGCGTGGGCACCGGTGCAAAACGAGATGCCGGCGGCCAATCTGGTGTTTCTGGTAGATGTATCCGGCTCTATGCAGGCGCAGAATAAACTGCCACTGCTGAAACGTTCACTCCGTCTGTTGAGTAGACAGCTTGATGGGGATGATCGCATTACTATAGTGGTCTATGCTGGAGCCTCAGGTGTGGTGTTAGAGCCGACCCCAGGGAATAAGCTGGCATCTATAGAGCAGGCGCTGGAGCAGTTGTCGGCAGGTGGATCTACCCACGGTAGTGCCGGTATCAAACTGGCCTATGCCAAGGCACGTGAGGCCTTTATACCTGATGGTATCAATCGGGTGCTGTTAGCCACCGATGGTGATTTTAATGTTGGCACCGTTAATCATGATGCCCTGATCGATATGATCAAAGAGCAGCGCAAGCATGGTGTCGCCCTGACCACGCTGGGTTTTGGTGATGGTAACTACAACGATCAACTGATGGAGCAGTTAGCCGATCATGGCAATGGTAATTACGCCTATATCGACTCGTTAATGGAGGCGCGTAAAGTGCTGGTAGAGGAGCTTGGTTCGACTCTGCAGACGGTAGCCAAAGATGTGAAGATTCAGGTCGAGTTCAATCCGGCAGTGGTATCAGAGTATCGTCTGATTGGGTATGAAAACCGGGTATTGGCACGCGAAGATTTCAACAATGACAAGGTAGATGCAGGTGAGATAGGTGCTGGTCACTCTATCAGTGCCCTGTATGAGGTGAGCATGACCGGTAGCGGTGGTGAGCGTATAGACTCCCTGCGTTACGGCAGATCCAAGGTTGCACCTAATAGTGGCCATAGTGGCGAGGTTGCCATGCTGCGGCTACGCTATAAACTACCGAATGAGAGTCGTAGTAAGTTGGTGGAGAGTCCGGTACGCAGAGAGAGTATCGTTAGAAATATACAGCAGAATAGTGATGATTTTCGCTTTGCCGCTGCCGTGGCCGCATTTGGTCAGACCCTGCGCGGGGGCAAATATCTGCAGCAGTTCGGGTATGATGAGATAATCTCCCTGGCTAGAGGGGCGCGCGGCAGTGATTCTGGCGGTTATCGTGCCGAGATGTTGCGGCTGGTGGGACTGGCACGTGATCTGGAGCCGGTCGCAGTGGTCAATCCAGCGATAGATCAGCCGATAGAGAAGCAGATGATGGTTAGGCCACAGGTTAAGCGTTGAGTGGCTGTCTGCTGTTTAGACTCCCCCTCCCAACCTCCCCCATGAGATGGGGGAGGGGTTAACATGGAGCAATTACCCATAAGATGTGGAGGGGTTAACATGGCGCAATCACCTATGAAACAGAAGAGGGTCTCCTAAGAGGCAACATGGTAGAACCGAGTGATGAAGAGCTTATGTCTAGCTACCGCAAAGGTGACAGTGCGGCCTTCGATACGCTTTATGGGCGCTATCGGGGGCCGCTCTACCGTTATCTGGAGCGCCAAAGTGGTAGTAGTGCAGTAGCCGAAGAGCTCTATCAAGATGTCTGGATGCGGGTGATCAGCGCACGCAGTAGTTGGCAACAGGAGTCTGGTTTTCGTCCCTGGATCTACCGTATCGCCCACAACCGTATGGTTGATCACTGGCGCTCTGGGCGGGAGAACCACCTGCCACTGGAGGATGCTGATGTCATTCCACTAGAGCAGCCGTGGCCGGATGCTTGGCTGCTGATTCAGGACTGTATAGAGCGGCTGTTCAAACTACTTGGAGGGCTTAGCGAACCACAACGCAGCGCCTTTCTGCTGAAAGAGGAGGGCGGCCTGAGCTTGACGCAGATAGCAGAGGTTATGGCTACTGGACGTGAAACCATTAAGAGTCGCTTGCGCTACGCACTACAGCGGCTCCGTAGTGGGCTGGAGGGTTGCGATGAGTGAACAGGACGATAAGCTGCATGATGATAGGATCTCTAAGCTCTACCATCTCGGTAGCAGTGGTGAGCCACCTGCCCATCTAGATAACAAGATCATAGATGAGGCGCACCGCGCGGCCAGTAGTTGGCACATCCCCTGGCCATCTCTTGCCACCGCCGCGGTATTGATGCTCTCATTTACGCTACTGCTGAAAGTGATGGAGCAGCAGCCACTAGATCAGGTTCTGCTACCAGAGACGGTTGAGCTGGATACGGCTACGGTACCCCCGCCGGTGGTAGAGGGCAGGGGGGATATGGCAGTAGAGGAGGCTGAAGTAGCTGCGCCGCCAGCTCCAACTCCTGCATCTACCCCAATTGCAACCCCCAAGGCCAAGGTTATACAGCATAAACAGCGCTCTTCTGTAGCGCCGCGCAGGGAGCGCAAAAAAGCGGAGACAGAGAGCGAGATGGCCCCGGCTGTTGCACCTGCACCTGCGGCTCGCTACAACAGCCCGGCACCGACGGCGCTGTCGGTAGATAGTGCAGCAGGTGCTATGCAGGCGGATGAGGCGGTGGTAGCAGCACCAGTAGCCAAGGCCGAAAAAAGAGTTGGCGGAGCTACCGCACCCAAAAGTTGGCAGTGTGGGGCTCCTCTGCCAGCGCCAGAGCTGCCTGCAGCTGCTTGGCAGCAGCTCTATACTGAACTGCTTGAGCAGAAAAAAACAGCAGAGGCGGAGTGTCTTGGTGAATTGTTTGAACAGCGTTTTGGATACAGTATTAAGCAGTGAATAAATCATAATACCTTCGAGGCAAAGCAACATGTATACAGATGAAGATTTAAAACGAGCAGTTGATGAAGGGATATTTAGCGAATCTGCAGTAGCAGGTTTTCGCTCATATATTTCTGATATGAGAAGTGCGCCATTAGTGGATGAGGAGAACTTCAGGTTGATCTCTGGATTTAATGATATTTTTGTTGTTATCGCCGCTATTCTCCTACTCTCTTCTGCTGCTTGGGTTGCTCATGACCTGGGTAATGTATTTGCCATGTCTGTTGTAGCTGTTCTCTCTTGGGGATTAGCAGAGTTTTTTATTTTAAGACGTAAGATGTCATTGCCATCTATAGTATTGCTTGTATCTTTTGTTGGGAGCGTTTTTAGTGGCTGTACAATGCTATTTGACCATCTCTCAACAGAAGCATTGATGTTGTCATCAGTAGTATCAGTAGCAGCAGCTTGGATCCACTGGAAACGCTTTCATGTACCTATAACAGTGGCCGCAGGAGTTGCATCTATTATGGTTTTTGTCGTCTCATTACTGTTATATGTCGCGCCAGGTATTCAGGAGTATATGCTCTACATGGTATTTATTGTTGGCGTGTTAACTTTTTATATCGCTATGTATTGGGACTCTGCTGATCTGAAAAGAGTGACACGTAAGGCTGATGTTGCATTTTGGTTGCATCTGTTAGCGGCACCACTAATAGTACACCCTGTGTTTTCTAATCTTGGAATTATGGAGAATGATGCAGGCTTTATTGGAGTAGCTATTGTAGTTGTTTTGTATCTATTATTAACCATGGTTTCTCTAGTTGTAGATAGACGTGCATTTATGGTCTCATCTCTGTTTTACGTTTTGTATGCGTTGACCATGTTGTTTAAGAAATATGGGCTTGCAGGCGACTCTTTTGCTATTGCTGGGGTGTTAATAGGTTTCTCTTTACTATTGCTTTCTGGTTATTGGCATAAAGTACGAAGGTATCTACTTGCGTATATGCCAGGCTATGTTTTATCCAGAGTGCCTTTGGCTGTATAGTGATGTTGAAATCAGAGAATTGGATAGGTATATAATATGGAATTACTGCTGCTACTTCTGCTTGCCATCTTTCTCTTTATTGTGATGCAGCGGATGTCTGTTCTGACTCAGAAGGTCATAGAGTTACAAAATGATGTGCTGCGGCTGCTGACTATCAGTAGTCGCGTTGGTAAAGCCGATCTGTCTACAGACGAGACCCTTGAAGAGTCCCCAGTCGAACCTGAATTCGATGATTTTGGTGCAGATATAGAGCCGATTACAGTTGTGACAAATATATTTAAGCAAGATTCAGAGCTGATAGCTGATCGCTCTATCCAGATTGTCGATCTTGATGAGCCTGCGGTATCTACAGAAGCGCCATACACCACAACACCTAAAGAGGAAGAAGAGCCACCAGTTGACGCGTGGGCGGAGTCGGCAAAAACCTCTTCGGTAGTAGAACCAGCCGAACCATCTTGGTTGGCACAAGCTGTTAAATGGGCGTGGAGCTGGATAACCGGAGGTAATTCAGTTGCCAGAGTTGGGGTTTTAATCCTCTTTTTTGGTTTCTCATTTTTGCTTAAATATGCAGCAGAAAACAGCATGTTCCCCCCAGGTATGCGGCTACTCTCTGCTGCTATTGCAGGTTTTACCATGTTGGCATTTGGTTGGCGACTGCGAGATAGCAAAAGAGATTATGGGTTGTTGCTACAAGGTGGTGGTATTGGTCTGCTCTATTTGACCGTGTTTGGAGGGTTTCATCTATATGATTACTTCCCTGTTGCTGTTGCCTTCGCTCTATTGGTTGTAATCAGTATGTTTGCCGCTTTTCAGGCGGTGGTGCAGAATGCACCTGGTCTAGCCATAGCTGGCTTTATTGGTGGTTATTTGACACCCATATTGGTCTCCTCAGGTGCCAATAACTATATAGCTCTATTTAGTTACTATGGCGTGCTGAATATGGCGGTTTCCGCTATCGCCTGGTTTCGCTCTTGGCGTCTGTTGAATCTTATTGCATTTGTTTTTACCTTCATTATTGCCACCACTTGGGGAGTGCTGCGTTATATTCCAGAAAATCTAAACAGTACTCAGCCTTTCCTGATTCTGTTTTTTCTGCAGTTTGTTGCTATTGCTGTGCTGTTTGCAACTCGCCAACCGCCCAAGCTTAAAGGTTATATTGACGGTACGCTTATATTCGGAACTCCGATTGTAGCCTTTGGCCTACAGCTAAAATTGATGCAGCCGTTTGAGTATGGTGCTGCCATCTCTGCCGTAGTATTGGGTGTTTTTTATCTGCTTATGGCCACCATTCTCAGGAAAAGGGCAGTTGAAACATTTGGTCTGTTAAGTGAGGTGTTTGTAGCTTTAGCTCTGATCTTTCTATCCTTAGCTATCCCATTTGCTATTGACCCAGATGTTACTGCTGCGGCCTGGGCTTTGGAGAGTGCTGGTTTGTACTGGATTGGTGTTAGACAGAATCGGATGCTATTGCGACTGTTTTCGTTATTGCTACAGGCTGGTTCCATCCTGTTTTTTATCAAAGGCAGTCTGTTGGTGGATCCATCTACCGCTTTTCTCAATAGCCTTTTTATCGGCTCCAGTATGATAGCTATAGCCGCCTTTATTGTCTCTTGGCTCATTTATCAAGATTTTGAGGGGAGGCATGATCTAGAATCCAAGCTTAATCCCAATCTGTTTCTGTGGGGTCTGCTCTGGTGGCTTGGTAGTGGCATTAGAGAGGCATTTTCCTATTTCAGTATCCCGGAAGCGCCTCTGGTGGTATTGAGTTTTTTGACTGTGACAGGTCTGCTGTTTTTGCTAGTGCATAAACGGAAAGAGTGGCTGTATGCCCGTTACCTGTCATGGGCGTTTGTCGCCACTCTGCCGCTATGTGCACTCTTGGTAAAGGTTAGTCATATACACCCATTCTACCACTGGGGAGCACTCTCCTGGATTGCAGCGTTTGCCGTAGGAGCGTCGGTTATATGGCAGGCAGATAGCGAGAAACAGCAGGGTAAACTGCTCGATGGGATACACAATATATGGCTATTGACGGTCGTACTGGTTGTAACGTGGGAGGGTGGCTGGCAGATAGAGCAGCTGCAGGCTCTTGGCAGCGGTTGGGGAACTGCAGGGCTGGTGCTGCC
>CBFDBF010000111.1:0-5917 GCA_965602975.1 uncultured Gammaproteobacteria bacterium
CTCTACAGCACTGCTCGCTGCCATTTCAGACTGTAGCCGCACCAACTCCCCGCGCACCTCATCCCTCTCTTCGGTGATCTCAGACTGTTTATATAACAGCCGCTTTAGCCTCTCTCCAATCTCCTTCTCTCCACTACTGCTTGCCTCTACCTTAGTCTGCAACTGCTCTAGCTCACTCCGCGCCTCATCCCTCTCCTGAGAAATCTCTACCTGTTGGTGTAATAGCTGCTGCAACTGCTCTCCAGACTCTTTGAGCTTGGCATCGCCTGTGGCCACCTTAAGCTGTAGTGTGTCCAGTGCACTCCGCGCCTCATCTCTCTCCTTGATAGCCTCTGCCTGCTGCTGTGATAGCTGCTGTATCTTCTCTACAGACTCCTGCGCTGCAGTACTATGTGTCGCCACTTCAGACTGTAGTTTCTCTAGCTCACTCCGCGCCTCATCTCGCTCCTTGACAGCCTCTGCCCGCTGTTCCGACAACTGCTTAAGCTGCTTTACCGACTCCTTAGATCCATCGCTACCGGCCTTAAGATCTATCTGTAGCTCCTCCATTGCACTTTGCAGTTCATCTCTCTGCTGCACGCTTACCGCAAGCTGCTCCTCAGACTGTTGAGTGGCAGCCTCTGCAACTGCCCTGGCCTCCTCCAACTCAGCAAACCTAATCTGCGCCTTAGATATCGCCATCTTCAAAGTTTTGCGCTCAGTTAACCACTTCACTGTGGTCCTCTTTTTATCCTCCTGTAGCTGCTGCAGCTTCTCCTTTAGAGCCTTCAGATCTACTCCTGCATCTGCAGCGCCCCTCTTCTCACCGCTAGATAGCTCTTCACCCGACTCTAGACTTATTACTTTTGCCGGTTCGCCCTCAGGGTCGGACTGATTAACCAGCGCATCCTCCGGGACCGAGCCTAAACCACCATCTCCCAATACAGCTATCTCAAACCCTAGCTCAATCAGGAGAAAGGCCGCCGTTGCACTCTGCTGCCCAGTTTGACAGTAGGCTATGTATTGACGATTGGGTGCGAGAGTAGCAGCCTGGTAGCGCACTAGGTGGGATGGCAGATTGATGCTCCCTTTGATATGGCTCTGCTCATACTCTGCGGCACTGCGCGCATCAAGCCATACAGCACCCTGCTCTACCCGCGAGATTCCCTCCTCATAGCTGACACTCTGCGCCAGAGGACGCTTTACGAACTCGATAAAATCCTCTTTGCTTAGACGCAGCAGAACCCCATCAGAGAGCATGGTTACCGAACTGCCACGCGGACTATCCGAAAGCAGGGCCTCTTCACCAAAACTGTCCCCCGGGCCGAGTTGTGCCAGTTCATCCGCCTCCTCTCCCCTGTTCTGCCACTTGGTGACACTGCAACGCCCTTGGTGAATCAGATAAAAATAGTCTCCACTATCTCCCTGGCAGATAACCTCATCTCCAGTGATAACCTGCACCTCCTCCATCCGCATCATCACACTCTGGATATTTGCTGCAGGGATCTGCTGGAACACCTTGGACTGGAGTAACTGTGTCATCCAGTCATCGGAGGAGGTAGAGTCTGGCGTGTCGCTCTTAGTGGCCTCATCACCGGTATTGGCCAGCAGATCACTCAGTTGATGGGTATCGATACGGACACACTCAACCTGGCTCATAGCGCGAGCCGAATTCTTTCTGGGAATCTGATGGGCGAGCGGAAACCGTGCTGTATCACTACCGGCCACCACAGTGTCTACCTCATTACCATCAGCCAGCAGGGCGACCTTGCCGTTGATTAGATAGACGTTCTGCGACTTGGTCTCACCCTGCTGAAACAGATAATCACCATTTTTCAGCTGCTCAAATTTGGCATACTCAAGCAGCACCACCAGATCACTGTCTGGCAGCATATTTAAGGGCACCAACTTCTTCAGCTGCTTGCGGCTGTTCTTGCTAGACCCTGACCTGATGCTCTTGCTCTTGTTAAACACCTAAACGTAACACCTTATTTCCGCATAAGAATAAAACCATACATATAGAGACTTTAATACTCCCTATAGTATAGAAGCAATAGATACAACAATTTTAGCGGCACTTTAGTGCTAAAACATGAGGTAGTACCGATAATTACCAAAATCACCGGGATTAGCCCCAAGTTTTACAAGTATATTTAACTAGCTTTATAGGCTTATTATGCAGCTATGGGGCAGAGCACCAAATTTGCTGTTCTATTAGATAGTAGGTATAACAGCGACTCCTTATGTGGCTTTTTTACCTAGGCTGCGGAATAATAGCTGGTTGTTGGTACAAGCTAGGGGCATTCCAATACCCCACAACACTGAATTTAATAAACGGCTCCTGGAGGTTGAAATGCCCAAACACAACATGGTTACCGTAGACGGAATCGATGCGGCAGCTCACGTTGCACATAAGACCAATGAGGTCATCGCCATCTACCCAATCACCCCATCTTCCGGGATGGGTGAGCTAAGTGATGAGTTCTCTGCCAATGGCCGTACCAACATCTGGGGTACTATCCCGCGAGTAGTAGAGATGCAGCATGAGGGCGGTGCCGTTGCAGCCTGCCATGGCGCTATCCAGACCGGCGCACTGACCACCACGTTCACCTCCTCCCAGGGGCTACTGTTGATGATTCCCAGCATGTACAAGATCGCTGGTGAGCTGACCCCGATGGTAATCCATGTGGCAGCCCGTGCCCTGGCAGCACAGGGACTCTCCATCTTTGGTGACCACAGTGATGTCATGTCTACCCGCATGACCGGCTTTGCTATGCTCGCCTCCTCCAACCCTCAGGAGGTGGCAGATCACGCCCTGTTGTCTCAGGCGGCTACTCTGGAGTCGAGAATCCCCTTTATCCACTTTTTTGATGGTTTTCGCACCTCTCATGAGGTAGCCAAAGCAGAGCTGCCGGATGATGCTACTATCGATGCCATGTTACCGGATGAGATGATTCGCGCCTTCCGCAACCGCTCCATGTCACCCGATGCACCGACCATCCGTGGCACCTCGCAGAACCCAGACGTCTACTTCCAGGGCCGGGAGACCGTCAACAGCTACTACGACCAGGTACCTGAGATCATGCAGGCGACCATGGATCGATTTGCCGAACTCACCGGCCGCCAATACAAGCTATTTGAGTATATCGGTGCAGAAGATGCCGAGCGCGTCATTATACTGATGGGCTCCTCTACCGATGCCGCCGAAGAGACGGTTGCCAAGCTACTAGAGCAGGGCGAGAAGGTAGGTATGCTGCGGGTGCGCCTCTACCGCCCATTCTCACCACAACACATGATCGATGCACTACCAGCAACTGCCCGCAAAATTGCAGTACTCGACCGCTGCAAAGAGCCGGGCTCCGATGGCGAACCTATGTATAAGGATGTCGCTACCGCTATCGCGGACTACGTGGTTACCGGAGGTGACAAGTTCGGCGGTATCCCACGGGTGGTGGGTGGTCGTTACGGCCTCTCCTCCAAAGAGTTCAATCCAGCCATGATCAAAGGGATCTTTGATGAACTCTCCAAAGATAAGCCTAAAAACTCCTTTACCGTTGGCATCATTGATGATGTCACCCATACCAACCTGGAATGGAATCCCGACTTCCAAACGATCGACCACACCAAGGTCACCCAGTGCGTATTCTTCGGCCTCGGCTCTGACGGCACCGTCAGCGCCAACAAGAACTCGATCAAAATCATCGGTGAAGATGAGCTCTACGGCCAGGGCTATTTCGTCTACGACTCCAAGAAGGCAGGGGCGGTCACCATATCCCACCTGCGCTTTGGTCCCGACCCGATCCAGTCAAGCTACCTGATCGGTGATGGTCAGGCCGACTTTGTCGCCTGCCATCAGCCAGTCTTCCTGGAGCGCTATGACATGCTGGATATGGCACGGGATGGGGCGACCTTTCTGCTCAACTCCCAAGCTGCACCAGATAGAGTGTGGGACACCCTCACTGAGAAGATGCAGCGGCAGATGATTGAGAAAAAGCTCTCTTTTTACGTAATCGACGCCTATGAAGTGGCGGCCAACTCCGGTATGGGGCGCCGTATCAACACCATCATGCAGACCTGTTTCTTCGCTATATCCGGCATCCTGCCAAAGGATGAGGCGATCGCCAAGATCAAAACGGCAGCCGAGAAGACTTACGGCAAGAAGGGTAAGGCGGTAGTAGAAAAAAACTTCCAGGCTATCGATGCCAGTATCGCCAATATGCACCAGGTAGAGATACCCGACAACGTCTCCTCCAGTATCGAGATGAAGCCACCGGTTGCTCCGCAGGCTCCGCAGTTCGTCAAGAGTGTCATCGGTGAGATAATCGCCAACCGTGGTGACCAGCTCCCGGTCAGCGCTATCCCAGCGGATGGCACCTGGCCAGTTGGCAGCTCTGCCTTCGAGAAGCGCAACCTGGCTCTGGAGATCCCGATCTGGGATGAGGAGCTCTGCATCTACTGCGGCAAGTGTGTATTTGTATGCCCCCACTCTGCCATCCGCGCCAAGGTGTTCCCGGCCGAGCTGGCCCAAGATGCGCCGCCCACCTTTAAGTCCATCGACATCAAGGGCAAAGAGTTTGGTGAAGGGCAGCATATCACCTACCAGGTAGCGCCTGAGGATTGTACCGGCTGCACACTATGTGTGGACATCTGCCCGGCCAAGGATAAAGAGAACCCGGAACATAAGGCGCTCGATATGGTGCCGCAGCCACCGCTACGTGAAGCTGAAGCTGAGAACTGGGATTTCTTTCTCACCATTCCAGAGTTCGACCGCGAGAAGATCCGCTGGGGAACCATGAAGACCGCCATGTTGGCACAACCACTATTTGAGTCATCTGGTGCTTGTGTCGGTTGTGGTGAGACCCCATATATCCGCCTTGCCACCCAGCTATTTGGTGATCGCATGGTGATGGGCAACGCCACCGGCTGCTCCTCAATCTATGGAGGCAATCTGCCAACCACCCCCTATGCGGCCAACAATGAGGGCCGTGGCCCTACCTGGAACAACTCTCTGTTCGAGGATACTGCAGAGTTTGGCCTTGGCTTTCGTGTCTCTATCGACAGCCAGGCCGATATGGCCAAGGTTCTTCTAAAGAAGATGGAGAGTGAGATCGGCAGCGAGTTGGTGCAAGAGATGGTCAGTGCAGAGCAGTCAGAAGAACCGGGAATCTTTCGCCAGCGTGAGCGCATCGACACAGTGAAAGAGACCCTAAAGGGTATCGATTCGGAAGATGCACGCAACCTGGAAACACTCATAGACACTATGGCCAAAAAGAGTGTCTGGATCGTTGGTGGTGACGGCTGGGCCTATGATATAGGCTACGGCGGTCTGGATCATGTCCTCGCCTCTGGAGAGAACGTCAACATACTGGTACTGGATACAGAGGTCTACTCTAACACCGGTGGGCAGATGTCCAAGGCTACCCCCATAGGTGCTGTGGCCAAATTCGCCGCTGGCGGCAAGCCGAGTAAAAAGAAAGATCTGGGCATGTTTGCGATGGCCTATGACGATGTCTATGTGGCTCAGGTAGCATATAGCGCCAAGGATGTGCGCACCCTGAAGGCGTTTCTGGAGGCTGAGGCCTATGATGGAGTCTCTATTATCATCGCCTACAGTCCATGTATCGCCCACGGCATCGATCTGGCCGACAACCATAAGCAGCAGGATCTGGCAGTTAACAGTGGCCACTTCCCGCTCTATCGCTACGATCCACGCCTGCGTGAACAGGGTAAAAACCCACTGCAACTAGACTCCAAGGCACCATCTATCCCGATCAAGGATCTGATGCAGAGTGAGGCTCGCTTCTCCATGCTGGGACGCTCTGACCCAGAGGCGGCCGAGATGCTGGCAGGGATGGCTCAAGAGAATGCAGACCGCCGGTATGAGCAATACAGACAGCTGGCCTCGCTCTCGTATGCCAAACCAGAGGAGAAGGAAGCT
>CBFDBF010000112.1:0-5889 GCA_965602975.1 uncultured Gammaproteobacteria bacterium
CTGGATCAGCCAGAAAGTGATCCAGATCTTCTAGTGCGGTAACTGTCATCCTGACCTCACCATAAGTCTGCTGCTGGAGACGAGCCATGCTGCGGGCTATATCCATGGCGACGTTGCCACCACCTATGACTACCGCCTGCTGTGGCACCTCAACCTCCTCA
The DNA here is from genome assembly GCA_965602975.1 of uncultured Gammaproteobacteria bacterium. Lineage (GTDB taxonomy): Bacteria > Pseudomonadota > Gammaproteobacteria > Chromatiales > Chromatiaceae > CBFDBF01. The sequence continues at coordinate 162 of CBFDBF010000112.1, forward strand.
CCGTCGGTTATCTTCCTCAGTAGATCTACCGCCTTGGTGACCGCCTCCATGTCGGATCCTGGAATTCTGGTAGAGCGCCCCAGATGCATACCTATAGCCATAAGCACCACATCATGCTCCTGTTGCAGCTGCTGCATACTGACATCGACACCAACCCGAGTGTTGCAATTAATCGTCACCCCGAAAGATGCAATAAGATCTATATCACGATCTATGATGGCGTAAGGGAGACGGTACTCTGGGATACCGTAACGGGTCATACCGCCCGGCTTCTCTCGCGCCTCATATACCACCACCTTATGACCTTTGCGCGTCAGATCGAAGGCGGCAGTTAGGCCGGCAGGGCCTGCTCCAATCACCGCAACTCGTTTACCGCTGGATGGAGCTGGATCACCAACAATACTGCGGTAACGCTCATACGGCACCTGGTCGGCAATATGGCGTTTAAGCCAACGGATTGCTACCGGTTCACCCTCATGCTGCAGTGCACATACAGACTCGCACTTATGCGTACATATGCGGCCACAGATCTCTGAAAACGGGTTAGTATCATAGAGAATTTTGAGGCCACTCTCATAGTCACCATCACGCACCGCAGCAATATACTCCGGGATCGCCATATGAGTTGGGCAGGTGGCAACACACAAACCGCAAGCGACACAACGATCTGCCTCGCTCTGACCGGCATCCACTCCATAACCAGCAACGATCTCAGCAAATGAGTCGATCCGTAGCTCTGGCTCCATCTCCCCCATCTCTACTCTTGCCGTTGGGGTAAGACGGTAACCCTCAGGTCGTCTGTAACCCAGACTGGATCTATCCCACGGTTTTTTCTCGATACCGGGGGTGTATAGAAAGGCGGCTGGATCACTTCCGACCCAGGTATACTCATTCGACATGGTAAGTGAACCGGTCATACAGACATCTACACATAGGGCACACCAACAGCAGCGACCATAGTCGATCCGTGGCCGTAGACCGGAGTCACCCTGCTCTGTCTCCTCACCCTCTACCGGCAGCATATCGATAGCACCATTCTGACAGATCGCCTCACAGGTACCACAACCAATACACGCTGCCAGATCATTCTGATGAAAACCGCGATAACGTCTACTCCCGGGGCGCTCATTGAGTGGGTCTTTAATAGTTACCGGCTCACGCAGTAGATACTTCCATGCAGTAAATGGTGACAGTAGGTCGCGCACACTCATCGCTCAATCTCCGGAGGATAGGTATGCAGCGAGACCATAAGTCCAGCCACATCGGCAATATTTACATTCACTATTAACCTTTCAAGCAGCGCCACCCCATGGGTATATGATGGCCCCCGCACATTGATGCGGCGGGGATAGCCGCTACCATCGGTAACCATATAATAGCCATACTCTCCGCGTGAACACTCACCCCGAATATAGGTCTCACCACGCGGTATCTTCCAGTGCAGGACGTTAGGCAGTTTGGCCATCAGCGGCCCATCGTCAGGCATTCTTGATAGTATCTGCCGTATCAGATCAATAGATAGCAGCAGGTCACGTCGACGCAGATCGGCTCGAGCATAGACATCTGAGTCTGCACCTACCACCGGCTCAAAATCGAGTTGAGGATAGACCAAATATGGCTGATCGATACGCACATCTTTGGCTATACCGGCGGCACGGGCACTAGGGCCGGTAACTCCATAAGAGTCAATCAATTCAGGATCGATATACCCTAGACCAACAGTGCGTCGTTTAAACACGGCATTACATAACATGCTCTCATATACATCCTGCATAGTGCTTTCAATCTCACCCAGGGTCTCCTCCATTCTCTTGGCAAACCCTCTCGGCATACCATCACGCACTCCTCCCGGCAGGATAAACATATGGTAGATCCTGGCTCCGGTCAGCTCCTCAAAACGGTCCAACATTAGATCTCGGACATAGGTTGTCCACTGCCCTATAACCCCCATACCCAAGCTACCCGCCTGTCCACCAAGATACATCAGGTAGCTGTTAACCCGTCCCATTTCCAGGATCAGAGTGCGTATCCAGTCGGCTCGCTCAGGTGAGGTGATACCGGCAAGCTCTTCCACTGCGGCAGCGTAGCAGTACTCATTAAAATCTGGCTCCGGCACACAGATACGACAGACGATGGGGAAACACTGGATAAAGCTGCGCCGCTCCATCAGCTTCTCAAAACCACGATGGAGATAACCTACATGAGTCCTCCCTGCCACCACCTCATCCCCACATACAGTCAGCTCCAACGCCATGTTACCGGTAATACCAGGATGCTGCGGTCCCTGCCACAGCTTTAGATACTTACCGGAGGTTAGATCTATATCTAGAGTCCCATCATCTTTCGACTGAGGATATTGACTGCGGTCTGGTTGATAGGGTGCCATCTCAGCCCTCCCCTTCCGGATATAGCTGCTTGCGCATATGCTCTGCTGGATCCAGAGTCTCCCGGCCAGGCCTCTCACGGAAGCTATCTTGGGCAAATTTTAGGGTGTCGAAATCACGCCGGTATGGTGGAAGATCCTTCCACCCCTCTAGGATAAAATCCTCCTCCACTCCGGGACTATCGGGGAAATCTATCCCGAACATCTCCCGCAGCTCCCGCTGATAGGTGGCGGCGGTCGGCCAAATGTCGTGGATGGAGACCATGGTCGCGCTATCCCTTGGCAGCATCACCCGCACCCCTATATCCAAACCAGCAATTCGGTTAGAGAGGAGATAGGTGAGCTGAAACAGACCATCCTCTAACCAATCTACCGCAGTCAACAGAACCAGATGATTACACCCATCTTTATCACGCAGCTGTAGCAGCAGTGAGCGTAACTGCTCCTGCGGTATTGTGACGAAGGCCAGATCATCCCGCTGCTCGGTAAAATCACCAAGAGGGAACAGCCTGCTCAATTTAGTGTAGAGCTCGCGCATCAATAGTTACCAATTGTAGTCCGGCATATCCCAATCATGGATTACCTTTTTCTGATTCGCCTTATACCAGTCAAACTTCTCCGCATACTCGTTACCCCCCTCACACTCACCCGCTCGAATCATCCGTTTTAACTCCTTAAAGCCTGCCAATAGCGCCTCTGGACGTGGCATGCATCCGGCAATATACAGATCGACTGGCAGATAATCATCGAGCCGTTTGATGGTATTGTAAGAGTCCCAATACATACCACCATTGATGGTACAAGAGCCGAGGCCGATCACATATTTCGGGTTCTGCATCTGCTCATAAGAGCGCACTACCCGCTTCAGGGTCTTCACCGAGAGATAACCAGAAATAATAAATAGATTGGCCTGCCTCGGAGTTGGCCTCCACTGCACGCCAAAGCGGTAGGCATCAAACCGCGGGGTCATCAATGGCCGCATCTCGATAGCACCGCAACCGGTGCCAAACCCCAGGATCCAGATAGATTCAGAGCGCGCCCAGTTAAATATCTTCTCTACAATTCTGGTATATGCTGGTGGCTGTACTGTCGGCGGCGCATCACAGTAGTAATCCTGTAGTGGATCGACCTCAAACTCGAAGCCATCCGGCCCTTTGATAGTACGTTTCTCCAACTCTTCTTTCATAATTTTAGACCAGTACAATAGAGGCAATACCCAGCGGCACTGCCCAAACCAGAAACCAACGTATCGACTGCTCCACCCTAAACCGTGGGAAGACCACCCCAACAAACAGCGACACCATATAAAGCAGAAACACCTTAAGAAAAAGCAGCGGCCAACTCACCGCCCCACCAAAGAACAGATTGATGAAAATCACAATCTTCGCTACCGGAAACAGCACCCGGTTTGTCTGCATCAGAGCCAGATAGGATGAGTGGTACTCAGTCGGCGGGCCGATCGCTATCTCCTGTGGTGCCAACACCACATCAAATGGTGGTCGCATCATTGAACCGAGGAACGAGAGCATCGCTGCAGCCACCGCCAAGGGGTTGGTAAACAGAGTCCAGTTCAGTACGCCTCCCTGCTGTGCCGCCACGATCTCGGTTATAGATAACGTCTGATACTGTAGCGCTATAGAAAAGACAGCAAGGGCAAACGGCAGCTCAGCTGCTGTCATCTGTGAAAGTCCACGCGAAACACCGATAGCTGCATAAGGATGGCCACTCTCACCCGCCCCCAGAGCCATCCCCAAGGCGCCGAAAAAGACGAAATATAATGCCAAGATAAGATCACCCGCAAAGGAGAAGTTAGAGAACATATCAGAGCCGTAGATTGTCGGCACAAACAGCAGCAGACCAACACCGCCGGTTAGACGAAAAACCGGGCCGAGGTAAAACATAACCCCATGAGTAACTGAGCTACGCAGGCTGTAGTTCTTTAGCAGATCTATATAGTTCTGATAGATGGGAATACCGTAACGCCGCCCAACCCGCGCCCCGATCTTGGCCACCAGAGCAGTCAACAACAGACCGAAATTGACCACTATAAATAGTGTCAATAACGCATACGGTATCTTGATCCACTCGAATCCCATAAACTAAAACCCCAGCCGCAAGAGATAGACCACAACCACAAAGGCCGTGAAGTGGATTACATAGGTCTGCCCATTACCGGTATAAAAACGTCTCACTAGATCAGCCGTTGTGTGAAGCAGCTCTGTCAACCCATCCCAGAAACGGGTAACCAGAGGCTGAGTCAGAAAACCTAGCGCCTTGCGATAGGGGGCGAAGAAGTTCCAGGCAAAGTGGGTGGTCTCTGGACGATACGGCCGCTCAGCAGCAAATACGATATTGAACTGCTTAACCTTCTGCGCCTTACGGTTGACAAATAGCAGCCAGGCAAATAACACAACAAAGATTACCCCAATAATGAGCATAATTGAGATAGGACTCCAATAGCCGAAGCGGCTGATTATAGTCAGCCCCTCCCAAGTCAAACTATTGCCCGCAAAGAACCCTCCGAGATATGCATCTACCTGCCGCAAGGCGAGCCCTGGAACTACAGCAAAAACCAACAGTAACACCACATAAATCATCTGCGGTAGAACCACCCAAAAAGGCGCCTCCTGCAACCGTCGATTCTCATCTTTTAGCTGCCCCAGAAAGATAGTATGAATCAGACGAAACAGATAGAGGAAGGCGATAGGACCGGAAAGAAATATCAGGATCATCGGCAATCTATACTCAGCCGTCATAATGGCATTATAGAAGATCCAACGACCACCAAAACCGGAGAGTGGCGGCACCCCAGAGACAGCAATAATACCAATCAGTACTGCAATAAAAGAGAGTGGCATCAGAGTAATCAAACCACCCATTCGATACATATCACGAGTACCGGTACGCTTGGCGACACCACCCATAGAGAGGAACAGCATGGATTTATAGATATAGTGGTTGATGACAAACATCAACGCCATCAGCCAGCCAAGTTGATTCATCATGGCCAAGCCAAACAGAGCGTAACCCATCTGCCCAATAGAGGAGTAAGCAAGCAACCTTTTTGCATCCTCCTGGAATATCGCCATAAGATTACCTAGTAGGGCTGATAGCGCCCCAATCCATAGCATCATATGGGTAAGCTCCACCCCATATAGCTGCTGCTTTCCCATATACATAAGCAGCATAAACAGACCAAACAGACCTGCTTTGAGCAGGATGCCAGAGACCATCGGTGAGACATCAGTCTCAGCCTCACTATGTGCACCAGGCAGCCATACATGCAGCCCAATGGCGGCGGTCTTAGTCATAAAACCGATGGCCAACAGTATAAACACCCACGGT
>CBFDBF010000113.1:0-5872 GCA_965602975.1 uncultured Gammaproteobacteria bacterium
CTCCAATGCGGCCGCCGCCACGGTGATGCAGCAGGCGATGCTGCTCTGCCACTTTGGTAAGAGCTATCCCGTATCCAGTGAGGAGTCACAGCGGTTCTTCAGCGACACCACGCGCCAAGAGCTGGCAGAGCTCTATAAAAGCTGTGCCGTAGAGCCGGTCAGCCGCAACGGACTAGAGGCGCGCGAGCTCCACCAGGGAAGCTTTTTTACCCGTGAGGGCAAACGCCGGGTTCCCGGTTCCGGCCCTAGCTACGCCTCTGCGCGAGAGCTTATGCGCTTTACCTTGGCGCTGGAGAAGGGGTTGTTGGTCGACGAGTTTTCCAGCCGTGAAATCAAACGGATGCTCTATATGACCGAGCGGCGTATCCGCTACGCCTCATCCCCGGCGTTGAAAGATTCAGCGGTCTACTTCAAATCTGGATCGCTCTATAGCTGTAGAGAGGAGGAGGGGTTCAAGTGCCGCAAGTACCACGGCAATGTGCGTAACTATATGAATTCAGTAGCGATCGTGGAGAGTCCAGCGGGGGGGCAGCGCCTGCACTACATCGTAACTCTGATCTCTAATGTACTACGCAAAAACTCGGCGGTAGATCACCAGACCTTGGGAACCCGCATCCACCGACTTATGGAGAGGGCGCACCCGCTGCCAGAGCCAGTTGTGGCTGCTCCACAATCAACGAGTGAATCGGGCCAATAACCTCACTCAACCAGCGTCCACCATCCTGATGTTTGGCCAGGCCAACCACGATGTACTTGTGGCCATCCTGCTCTATCAGGGCGCCATCCGCATGCCAGTTACGCCAGCTACCGGACTTACGGTAGATCCTAGCCTCTGGCTGGCTCTCTAGCCCCTTAACAAACTTGTGTTTGATCCCCGGGTGAGAGAGGATCTCCTTCATACTGCGGGTCAACTTGGGGGATACCAGCTGTCCGGTCTCCAGCAGATAGAAGAAGCGGGAGGCCTGAGTAGTAGTAGCACCATGTGACAGATTGTGCAGCGGATCGCGTTTCCAACTGCCCTGCTTGGAGTACTCTTTACCCATCCAGAGTCCGCCGTTGTATTGCTGATCATAGAGACGAAAGCGTGGCAGGGTTAGAACTTCGGCAATCCGTTCAATCCCAACCCGCCGCGTCATACTGGAGGCATCATCATTGGAGGAGAAGCGGATCATGTTGGTTAGGGAGTCACGTGTCTCCCGATCGAGAGTCATGCGACCCTCTTCGATCTCAACAAAGGCAGTTAGCAGAATGGCGATCTTCGGCAGACTGGCTGCATAGATCATCTCATCCCCATTAAACGCAGCCATACGTGGGTTGGTTGGGTCAGTAATATCGGTAACGGTCAAGGCAAACTGCTTATCAGCCACCGCCTGCTGCAGCCCTAAATCGCGGATAACCTTGTCAACATCGCGCTGCAGCTCAGGATCACGGCAGTCCCGCAGCAGAGGAAACTCCTGTCCACCTATGGAGTCTGCTGCGACCGGCATAGCCAACAGACTGAGAAGCAGTAAAATTGTAGTGTGAAAAACAGTTTTCATACTAAAGTTGTATCTATACGATGCCCATAGCAAAAAGGTTCGTGGGAGTATATGATAAAATGGCGTGAAGTCAAGTAGATTTCATGAATAAACAAGTAGTTAGGGCAAATTACTGTGGTAAATCGAGAACAAGAACGCAAAACTGAAAACCCGGGGCCCTCACCACTGGCGCGGGCGATTATTCTGTTTATCAACTTTTTTCTGATAATTTTCGCCTACTACCACATAAAACCGGCCAGCCGCTCACTATTCGTCGAGTATCTGGGAGCCGATCAGCTCCCCTACGTCTGGATCGGTACCGCCCTGTTTTTAGGGGCGATAATCGGCTTTTATCACCGCATCGTAGAGCGTTACCCACGGATTAACGTGGTGCTGGGAAGCTGTATAATATTTATCCTGATCCTCGGTGGTTTCTATCTACAGCTGCTCGAACCAAATGCCAGCGGGGCGGTGGCACTCTACGTCTTTGCCGATATATTCAGCGTAATACTGGTAGAGCAGTTCTGGAGCCTGACCAATACCGTCTTTGTCACCCAAGAGGGCAAACGCTGGTATGGCCTGATCGCCACCGGCGGTCTGGTGGGCGGGGTGGCCGGCGGGGTTAGCGCCAGCGCCCTGCTGCAGGTAGTAGGGCTAAATACCCAGGAGCTGTTACTGGTGGCAGCGATAATCATAGGTCTAATCTTCAGCATCAATCTACTAATGCACCGCCTGAATCTACTCCGTGAAGCCCCCACCGCCCAACCCCCAATTGTCGCCAGTGGTAGCTGGCGTGGGCTGGCTAAGAATCGCTATGTACTGCTGATAGCAGCTCTACTGCTGATCTCCCAACTGGCACAACCGCTGGTGGAGTATCAATTCATCAAAACCATCGAAGAGCAGATCAGCGGGCTGGATGCCAGAACCGCCTTCTTCTCCAATTTTTTTGCCCTCATGGGAATGATCTCCATCGGGATCAACCTGTTTCTAACCCCCCTGATCCACCGCTATCTAGGGGTGATAGCTGGGCTACTGGTGCAGCCACTACTGCTGGGCATCTCCTCTTTCGTCTTCTCTGTGGCCGGAACGCTCAATACGGCAGCGGCGATGAAGATCAGCGACCGCGGACTATCCTACTCCATCAACCGCGCCTCCAAAGAGCTACTCTATGTGCCGCTGGATCCAATTCACACCTACCAGATAAAGGCGTGGATCGATATGTTTGGCTACCGCGCCTTTAAGGTGTTTGGCTCACTGCTGATTCTGATTCTAACCCAGTGGTTCGATCTAGGCATCGGGCTGGCAGAGATCAGCTGGATGACTATCGCCTGCTGTGTCGCCTGGCTATGGGTAATCTACTATATGGCCAAGGAGTACCGCCAGATCAGTGCCCTGCCGCTACAGGAGTAATCAGGGTAATATGACCCTATGAGTTTTATTATAGTATCTGGCAATGTGGTGAAGATTGTGCAATTCAACATATATAAGATAAACCATTTTTACTCCCCAACCCTCCCCACTAGTGGGGAGGGGGATACAGTGTAGGGGTGATAACTATTAGCTCTTCCAGCAGTGCAGACGCTACAGCCACCCGCTTTGCCATCCTTACGGCGGTGATTATCATCGCCCATCAGGTGGCCGGGAAGGCAACCCGGGATGCGCTGTTTCTTACCCACTTTGATGTCACCGATCTACCCAAGGCGGTGATCCTTGGAGCGGTCTGCTCGATTGGAGCGGTACTGCTAATCTCCCGCCTGCTGGCCCAACGCGGCCCAGCTCGAATCATCCCCATCGCCTTTGCTATCAGTGCCCTGCTATTTCTGCTCGAGTGGTATCTGCTCAACAGCGCACCACGCCCGGTGGCGCTGGCTCTATATCTACATATGTCAGTATTCGGTGCTATCCTGATCAGCGGCTTCTGGTCACTGTTCAATGAACGTTTCGATCCACACTTTGCCAAGCTAATAGTCGCCAAGATTGCAGCCGCCGCCACCTTAGGTGGACTGGCTGGCGGCCTAATCGCCGAACGGGTCGCAGCGTTCAGCGATGTTCGCACCATGCTGCTGGTACTGGGGGTAGCTCATCTGCTCAGCATGTTTACTATCTTGGGGATAGTACGCTCGGCAGATGAAACGCCACAGATAACGCCGGTCAAACAGGATACGATCTCCGGTATTCAGGCGCTGCGGCAGACACCCTATCTCCAGCGCATGGGACTACTACTGGTGCTGGGTGCTGTCGCCGCTGCACTGCTAGACTATGCACTAAAAGCCGAGGCCAAGGCCAACTTCAGTTCCGATGAGTTGATCGGCTTTTTTGCCATGTTCTACGCCATCTCTGGCGGCGCCGCCTTCGCCCTTCAGACCACCATGGGCAAACTGGCACTAAAACGCCTCGGGCTGGGTGGCACCATTGCGCTGGTTCCGGCCACGGTGATGATCACCGGCTTTATCGGTATCTCTCTAACCAATGTCTGGACGGTAGTGGTGCTGCGCGGAGCACAGGCTGCGATGACCAACTCCTTCTTCCGCTCCGGCTTTGAGCTGCTCTACTCCCCGGTGGCTCGAGAGAAGAAGCGAGCAGCCAAATCTATTATCGATGTCGGGGCCGATCGGGTGGGAGATATGTTGGGTGGTGGGCTGATCCTGCTACTGCTAATACTAATCCCCTCTCTGCCAACCTCTCTGGTCATCGGTCTGGCCATCATCGTCGCCGGGTTGGCACTGCTGGTAATCCGCAAACTGAAACGAGGGTATGTCTCGCAACTGGCTACCAGCCTACGCAGCGGACATACAGAGGTGACCGCCGACGTGCTGATTGAGCCAACTGCCGGACTGACCGCTACCGCAACAGATACAGTAGCAGAGTGGCGACCCGCAAGGGCTAAGATCGGCCTGCAGTTCGACTCATCTACAGAGGAAGAGCTTACGCATGTTGCCATAGGCGACTCTATGCTCACCACCATATCCGATCTGCGCTCCAACGATCTGGCCAACATGCAAAGGGCACTTAATAGTAGCCACCCTAACCCGTTACTGGTCTCCCACGTCATCCCTCTGCTCGGCTATGAGGAGCTGGCTCGACAGGCGCAGCTATGGCTAGAAAATGTCTCCGCAGGGATTGAGGGGGAGCTGGCCGACGCCCTACTCAACCCCGGACATCTCACCAGCGTACATCTCCGTATAGCCGAGGTGTTAGAGCACATTGGTAGCCAGCGGGCACTATATGGACTGATCTCCGGAATTCAGGCGGAGCAGTATAAGCTACGCTACGCCTGTGCCATCGGGCTACATCGCCTCACTGCCAGCAAACCAGAGCTGGATGTACCCAGCTATCCAGTGTTAACCACTGTGCAGCGTGAGCTGGAGGCGGAGCGCAGCTGGTCCATTGCACCGATCGACAAAAGCACCAAGGGTCTGCAGCATATATTCTCCCTGCTGGCGCTTACCCAAGATCGGGAGATCATGGATAGCTGCTTCCAAGCGCTAACTGGATATGACCGCACCCTGCACGGTACGGCGCTGGAGTATCTGGAGAACGTGTTACCGGATGAGATCCGGCTACTGCTATGGCCCCATATCGATGGCGCCACCGAGATCACCCGCAGTAACCGCGACCCAAAAGAGCTGGCCGACCGACTGCTCCACTCCAGCCGCGAACCACAACTAACAACAGAGCATACCCCGACACCAACAGTAGAGGGCAGCCCCACGCCACCAGAAAAACATACCATACTCAGCCTGCACGGGGAGATCGACCTGGGTGTAGCCCCGATGATCAGCCAACAATTTCTGGAGATCCTGAAAGAGGGGGAAAACCTGGTGGTGGATTTCTCTCAGGTGAGCTACATCGATAGCTCTGGTATATCCAGCCTGGTTGAGGGACATCAGTACGCTCAGGCACACGGTCTGGAGTTTGCTCTCTCCGGTCTGGGCCCAACTCCCTTGAAGGTGCTACAGCTCTGCAATATGGACCAGGTCTTCACCATCTACCAGGCCCCAAAACCAGCCAAATAGTATGCTACGACTAGACCAGCTCAGCCTGAGGCGCGGCCCTCGACTCCTGTTCAAAGATACTACCTTTGCCCTGCATACGGGTGAGCGGGTTGGAGTGACCGGTGCCAACGGTAGCGGTAAATCGACTCTATTTGCCCTAATTTTAGACAGACACCACGCCGATGCAGGTGAACTGCACTACCCCAAAGATTGGGTGGTCGCCCATGTCGCTCAAGAGACACCCTCCGACCACCGCCCCGCAATCGAGTATGTGCTAGATGGAGACCATGAACTAAGACAGATTGAGCAGCAGCTGCGTCAGGCAGAAGAGTCCACCCAGCAGGGCGAACGGCTGGCCGA
>CBFDBF010000114.1:0-5819 GCA_965602975.1 uncultured Gammaproteobacteria bacterium
AATAAAAGCCAACAGTTTGGCTTTTATAGGGCAAACCCCCGTAGCCTCTGGCGAAGGGCTGGCTCCTGCCAGGTTTTTACTTAGAATCGCCTTCGGCGCTTCATTAAGTATTCCCTAAACTCGCTTTGCTCGTTCTGGTCAATTTAAGTAAGAGCCCACCCCTTTTTAGGGGCGGGCTTTTTCTTTGCTAGAGATTAATTCACATTGAGTTAAAAACGCAAAGTTCGCCAAGGCGCAGAGCTTTATGAAAATGCGTATAGAGAAATCTTTGCGCCTCTGCGCCTTGGCGTGCTCTGCGTTGAATAATCGGACTCTAATCAATACTTCACGGTATAGTTCCAGCCAAGACAAGACAAGGTCGCGGCTCTCAGGGGTAAATTTAGGTACAATCAACCCATGGAGAGCCGTTACCAGATAATCCACCAGCTTGCCGATGGCCGCTTTCACTCAGGTGAAGAGCTGGCGCAACGGTGTGGCATCAGCCGTGCCGGGGTGTGGAAACAGGTTCAGCAGCTCCGCTCATCGCTAGATTGCAAAATAGATGCGGTGCGTGGGCGTGGATACCGTATGGGGAGTCCACTGGAGTTGCTGGATCAAGAGCTGATTCTTGCTTCTATCTCCAATACTGGGCGTAGTTTTATCAGCCAGCTGGAGCTGTATCAGCAGATAGAGTCTACTAATAGCCACCTATTGAAGCAGTCGGCGGGAGAGCTATCCTCTGGTCATGTCTGTCTGGCTGAAGAGCAGACAGATGGGCGCGGGCGCCGTGGTCGTAGCTGGTTATCACCTTTTGGGAGCAGCATCTATCTCTCTATCTTCTGGAGTTATCCTTGTGGGTCTGCCCATCTCACTGGTCTAAGCCTGGCTGCTGGCGTAGCCGTGGTAGACGCATTGCGGGCGTTAGGGGTTGATCAAGTGGGGCTGAAATGGCCTAACGATATACTCTGGGATGGGCGTAAGTTAGCTGGCCTACTGCTCGAAGTTGCGGGTGAGGTGGATGGTCCAAGTCGTGTAGTATTAGGTTTGGGAATCAATAGAGGGCTTGCTCTGTTACAGGGTGCAAGTATAGATCAGCCGTGGGTGGATCTCACCGAGATTCCTGGAGGGGCAGATATATCTCGTAACCATTTGGCTGCAACTCTAATTGATAGTCTGTTACAGACTATGGGTGAGTTTAGTCAGGGTGGGATATCGTCTCTGGTTGAAGCTTGGCAGCGGTATGATCTCTACTACGGAAAGCCGGTTAGGTTGCAGTTGGGAGAGCGGCATATCAGCGGTATCCATCGAGGGATTGATGCAACTGGTTCAATTTTGCTGGAGCACTTTACGGGTGATATCTCGGCCTATCATGGTGGTGAAGTGAGCCTGCGAGCTGGTAAAGTGGTGTCATAATATGTCTAATAAAAGTCTGCTGTTAATCGATCTTGGTAACTCCAGCCTGAAGTGGGCACGGAGTAGAGACGGTGAGTTCTCATCTGTACACTCTGCCTCATATCGTGCTACGACTGTCACCACTATAGCGCAAGAGCAGTGGCGGGGTGAGCCGGATCCAGAGCGTGTAATGGTCTCTAGTGTGGCCAGTGCTGCAGTAGAGGAGAGCCTGCGGCAGTGGTTGTTAGAGCAGTGGGATTGTAAGCCGATTTTTGTTAAGGCCACATCCTACGCCTTAGGGGTAACCAATGCCTACAGCACTCCATCTGATCTGGGGGTAGATCGCTGGCTAACCCTGCTGGCGGTACATCAACAGCTATCTGGCTCGGTCTGCGTGGTGGATTGCGGTACGGCGATCACTATTGATCTGATAACAGCTGATGGGATGCATCTTGGCGGGATGATTCTGCCAGGTTTTGGTATGATGCAGGAGATGCTTCTGGAGCAGACCGCTATCGCGCCGGTTGCTATTGTAGAATCGACTGACTGGTTAGCAACAGATACCGCTGGAGCGGTAGCCATCGGTGGCGTGAGTGCGGTGGTGGCTTTGGTAGATTGCGTATTGGAGCAGGCGCAACAGCGGTTGCATCAGTTGCCGCAACTAATCCTGACGGGGACAGATGCTGGGAGGCTAGAGGAAGGTCTACTACACTCAGGTAGGGTAGAGTCAGATTTGGTGTTGCATGGGTTGGAGCTGTTGGCCAGCTCCCTTGAAAACGGTTAGATAAATATATTATGAAGTGGATTTTTGTTTTTCTGCTGGTTATTAATTTGGCTATCCTCATATGGGGGGTACAGTATGAGCCGGTGGATCGTGTTGCGGGGATTGCGCAACAGGGAGCTGTGGGCAGTATGCGTCTTCTCTCTGAAGTGGAGGAGGCTGATAGGGAGAGTGCCGTCGTAGAGGAAGAGAGTGATATTGTAGTAGAGCAGCAGCAGAGCACGGTAGATGAGGGTGAACCGCTGTTTGAACGTCCGGTAGTAACACCCAGGCCGAAGCCGGTAGTTAAACTTGTTAGTCGTTGTGGTGTATTGGGTGTTATCGATGATCGTCAGGTGGCGCAGGAGGCAAGGCAGTTGCTGGTAGATGAGGGGGCGGAGAGCTCACTGCAGGAGACTAACGGTAAGATAGAGATCGGATTTTGGGTTGTGATACCTCCCTTAGATAGCGTGGATGCGGCACGAGAGATGATAGATCGTCTGGCAGAGGCCGGGATTAACGATGTCTGGCACTTTAGGAGTGGGGAGCTGAATAATGCGATCTCTCTGGGGATGTTTTTTCAACAGGAGAATGCGGAGAAGTTGCGGCTGCAGATTGAGCAGCAGGGTTTCAAGGCGGAACTGCGTTCCCGCTTTCTCAACAAAAGGCGTTATAGCATCCATTTCAAGCTAAGTGCTGAGGCAGATATGGTTGAACAGACGTGGCGGCGGTTAAAACGGAGTTATCCTGAGATAGATTTATCTGAACGTTCATGTGAGGAGATTGCCACGGGGGGCTGAATTCCATACAATAACGCTCCTTTCGTTTATGCTGGCGTAGCTCAGTTGGTAGAGCAGCTGATTTGTAATCAGCAGGTCACAGGTTCGACTCCTGCCGCCAGCTCCATTTTTTAACACTATTTTCTTGGATCAAATATCATGGGTTTCAAATGCGGTATTGTTGGGCTGCCCAATGTTGGCAAGTCCACCCTTTTTAACGCCTTGACCAAGGCGGTGATTGCAGCGGAGAACTACCCGTTCTGCACTATTGAGCCGAATATGGGGATAGTCTCCCTGCCAGATCCGAGGCTCGATGTATTGGCCGGTATAGTGCAACCACAGAAGGTTATTCCAACCACTATGCAGTTTGTGGATATTGCTGGTTTGGTGGAGGGCGCATCCAAGGGCGAGGGGTTGGGGAATAAGTTTTTGGCTAACATTCGAGAGACAGATGCCATTGCCCATGTGGTGCGCTGTTTTGAGGACAGTGATGTGGTGCATGTCTCCGGGCGGATAGATCCTCTAGCCGATATAGAGGTGATCAATACTGAGCTTGCTTTGGCTGATATGGAGTCGGTAGAGAAGGCGTTAGATCGAGCCACCCGCCAAGCACGTACTGGGGATAAACAGATGCGGGCACGTCAGACCGTGCTGGAGCGGGTAAGGGATCATCTGGATAGCGGTGAGCAGGTGCGCTCACTGGAGCTAGTGGCAGAGGAGAGAGCGGAGTTGCGTGATCTGTTTCTACTCACTGCCAAGCCGGCTATGTATATCGCCAATGTGGCCGAAGATGGGTTTAGTGATAACCCAGCACTTGAGCAGGTAGAGAAGTTGGCGGCGGCAGAGGGGTCTGTAGTAGTGCCTGTCTGCGCCTCTATTGAGGCGGAGATTGTGGAGCTGGATGAGGCTGATCAGGAGGAGTTTCTGGAGACCATCGGCCTGCATGAACCGGGTTTGAGTCGGGTGGTGCAGGCGGGCTACAGGTTGTTGAATTTAGAGACCTATTTTACCGCTGGTGAGAAAGAGGTGCGAGCCTGGACGATCCCGCAGGGAGCCACTGCGCCACAGGCGGCAGGGGTAATCCATACCGATTTTGAGCGTGGCTTTATTCGGGCTGAAGTAGTTGCCTATGATGATTTTGTCGCTAACAACGGCGAATCCGGGGCAAAAGAGGCTGGCAGGTTGCGTCTAGAGGGAAAAGAGTATTTGGTGCAAGATGGAGACGTGGTGCATTTTAGATTCAATGTCTAATGAGCCTCTCTGTTTCACCACGCCTGACAAATCCATATGCTTGATCTTATAGCTCAATCTCCACCAGTTTAATGCTCTTATCTTCCTCTGATGTAGAGATTTGAAAGTGGAGTGATCGCATTAGATCAAGCATCTTTGAGTTGTTGCTCAATACCTCTCCCTCCATCTTCTCTAGCCCCCTAGTGCGGGCCACCTTCATCAGTTGATACATAAGTCGGTGGCCGATGCCTTGATGTTGCCACTGGTCAGATACAACCAGGGCAAATTCACAGCTTATCTTGTCTGGGTTGGTGACATAGCGAGCGACACCTAGTTCAGTCTCAACATGTGCATCTTCAGTCACCGCGATCAGTGCCATCTCATTGTGGTAATCGATCTGGGTGAAGCGTGTCAGCATCTCTGGTGTCAACTCTTGTACCGAACTCATGAAGCGGAAATATTTGGCCTCATTGGAGAGCTGGCGAGTGAAGGTCTGCTCCAGACTGGCGTCCTCCGGACGAATAGGACGGATGACGATATTGGCTCCATTGGGTAGCTGTATATGGGAGACAAGATTTGCTGGATAGGGGTGTATTGCCAAGTGGTTATAGGGGTCGGTTGAAGAGCGGGGATAACCGACACGGATGCGCGCATCTACCGCGATGGCTATATCATCATCAACAATTAGAGGGTTGATATCCATCTCCTGAATCCACGGGAGTTCACACGCCATACTGGAGACACGCAATAGCACATCTATAAGAGCCTCGCGGTTGGCTGGTGGCAGATGCCGAAATTCAGTCAAGGTTTTAGCAGCCTTGGTGCGGTTGATCAGGTTACTGGCGAGCCGCCGGTTTAGTGGCGGCAGGGCGATTGCTGAATCTCCCATCACCTCTACCATGGTGCCACCACTGCCGAAGCTGATAACAGGGCCAAATACTGGGTCCTGTACAATCCCTACCAGTAGCTCTCGGCCATGTGCTCCTTGGTACATCTGTTCAACAGTAACCCCCTCTATTGTGGCCTCTGGGCGGCTCTGCTTGACCTGTTCAATGATGTCTCGATAGGTACTGCGCACCATCTGGGCGCTATTTATGTTTAGACGAATACCACCGGCATCTGATTTATGGGATATATCTGGCGAGTAGATTTTCATGGCCACTGGAAAACCGATAGATTCGGCCACAATCAGTGCTTCATGGCTGGAGCGGGCGATACCGTTACGGACACTGTTTATGCGAAAGGCGTTGAGCAGGGCGAAGGACTCAGGTTCAGATAGAATCTTGCGCTGTTCTGCCAGAGCGCTTTCTATAATAAGGCGTGCTCCCTCAGTGTCTGGTTTTATATGACGGCGCGAGCTTTTGGCTGGGGTCTGCAGGAGTAGACGCTGACTCTTTTGGTAGGCAGATAGATAGTGGAAGGCATCGACCGCATTCTCCAGGGTACGGAAGCTGGGTATTTTGGCGTCCTTGAACATTTTACGTGCATTCTCAATCTGTTTGCCCCCCATCCAGCTGGTGAGGATCGGCTTCTCATGTTGATCTGCCAGAGCGATAATTGCTGCTGCTACCTCATCTGGTTTGGTCATGGCCTGTGGAGTCAGGATAACGAGTGCGCCATCCACCTCAGGATCGCGTAGACAGATGTCTACAGCAGCACGATAGCGCTCTGGAGGTGCT
>CBFDBF010000115.1:0-5770 GCA_965602975.1 uncultured Gammaproteobacteria bacterium
AATATCCTTATGCAACAGTTTTGCGGTAATAGCGATCTTGAGATTTAGATCATTCTCTTTGGATAGTGCCACCACCCCGGCACAGAGTGGATGACTCAACCCCGCCTTCAGCATATTCTCCGGGCTACCAGCATCCCCACACAGTGCCGGCACATACTGGCGCATAACATCCATCTGCAATAGGTTTAGGCACTCACTGTTAGAATCCACCACCACTGCACCCCTGCCACGATCAGTCAAAGCCCGAACCAGGATACTACCGGTCTCACCATACCCGCAGACCAGATAGAAACTCTCATGCAGCTGCCGCACAACCTTGGCAAAGCGCCGTTCAATCACCGCCCTGCGCAGAGCTGGATCCCGCACAAGACCTATAAGACTACCAATAGAGTAGATCCAGACAATTACAGTGGCATAGATAGAGAAAAGCACCCAGAGCCGCTGAGTATCAGAAAATGTGTTGGGGATCTCGCCAAAACCGATGGTGGTAGCCATAAAACTGACGAAATAGATAGCATGGAAGAAATCCATCCGCCACGGGTTACCATCGGCATCTATCCCCGGAATCAGGGTCAACCCCAAAATAGTAACGGCGTGGGTAATGATCAGCGCCAACAGCGGCGTACGCATACGCCGCATGACGATAAAGAAGATATTCTCCACCGAAAATCCTAAACTATCAACGCCGCAGCATCACCGTCTCTATTATCAGCAATACCACCGAGACCACATTGGCCAACATGGCACCACCAGAGAGTGAGACGATACTAGAGACGACTACTGGAGTAAGACCAACCTCGGATACATGTACAGAGATGCCCCAAACCAGAGCGGCCGCAAAGAGCTGTAACAGCGCCACCAGACTGGTAGCCAGCAACACCGCACCCAACTGGGTACGATCACCGAATTTCAATACCGTTGCAATCAGATTCACCACTATCACTGCAAACAGCTCATACAGATGATGGTGATCCGGGTCGTCAATTGCACCGACAAAAAAACCAAAGTTCAACGTCAATGCCAGTACGATAAAAAAACCAAAGACCACCTTTTCCGGGTTCATACCTTACTCCTCACAAGATACCAGTAACTGTATATGCTAGATAATAGCCTGAACATAACTCTGTTTCCCACCTTGATACTGCATAACCTCGAATTTTAATGCAAGAGGGCAGTGTTGTCAGGCTGCAGTCCGACCTACAAGACAATCTCGCTATTGTTACCTTTGGTAACGACTGGTACTCTTGCCAGATGGCCTTCCCACCCAACCAAGACAAACTGAAAGAGCGCAGCCTGCTGTTGGTTCTGCTGACGCTGCTGCTCTTCGCCTCTCCGCTGACCATGACTTGGGCATCGAGCAGTGTATCTTGGCTACTACCCTATATACTCTGGCTGCTGGTGATCGCCATTGGCGCTTGGCTACACTATCGGTACGGTCGCCATGACGTATGAGCTGGAGACACTATTTGGTATCGCTGTACTCTATCTGCTACTGCTATTCCTGATAGCCTATGCCACTGAGAGAGGATGGATCCCGGAACGACTCTCCCGCCATCCGGTAGTGTATGTACTCTCACTCGGAGTCTACGCCACCTCATGGAGTTACTACGGTAGTGTCGGCTTTGCTGAACAGCAAGGTTTTCTCTTCCTAACCATCTACCTTGGGGTGACCATCGCCTTTCTCCTCAGCCCCCTGCTGTTAAAACCGCTGCTGCGCCTCACCCGGGACTATCAGTTAACCTCACTGGCCGATCTATTCGCCTTCCGCTACCGCAGCCATTTTGCTGGAGTAGTAGTAACCCTGTTTATGCTACTGGGATCACTCCCCTATATAGCCCTGCAGATACGAGCAGTCACTGAATCTCTTCGAGTATTGACCCAAGAGTCCACCCTACAACCGCTGGCTCTCTGGTTCTGTATATTTATGATTACATTTGCGGTGCTGTTTGGTGCCCGCCACACCTCACCACGAGAGAAGCATCACGGTCTGGTGGTGGCGATCGCCTTCGAGTCATTGATCAAACTGGTAGCCCTGCTTATAGTTGGCCTGTTTGCACTATTTGGGGTGTTTTCTGGCCCCTCCGATCTTGGACAGTGGCTACTAACACACCCAGAGGCGATCGAATCTCTCTATACCCCAGTACGGGAAGGGCCGTGGTTCACCCTGCTGTTTCTCGCCTTTGCTGCCGCCTTTCTACTGCCACGCCAGTTCCATATGGCGTTTGCGGAGAACCTGTCACCGCAGGCGTTGGGCAGTGCCAGTTGGGGATTCCCGCTGTTTCTGCTACTGCTAAATCTAGCTATCCCCCCGATCCTATGGGCCGGACAGATGCTACAGCTAGAGATGAATCCAGACTACTATGTGCTCGGTATAACCCTTAACACAGGCTCAAACTGGCTACCAGTAATAGCCTTTATAGGTGGTCTCTCAGCGGCCAGTGCGATGGTGATTGTGACCACTCTGGCTCTCTCCTCCATGTGCCTGAACCATCTGCTGCTACCAGCCAGCTACCCCGACCCCAAGGTACATCTATACCACTGGCTGCTGTGGGGGCGGCGTTTTCTAATCGGCATTATCATCATGAGTGGTTTTATGTTCTACCGGATGCTAGAGCACAATCAAGGCTTGGTACAGCTTGGACTGATCTCCTTTGTTGCCGTTGCCCAGTTTATCCCCGGCATAGTTGGTGCCCTCTATTGGCGTCGCGCCACCCGCTTCGGTTTTATCTCTGGGTTGCTGGCTGGTATTGCTGTCTGGATGATCACCCTGCTCCTGCCACTACTGGTCAAATCTGGACTCACCAATATAAATTTTGATCTGCAACCACTACACAACAGCTCTGGATTAGGACACTGGGAGTTTGCTACCTTCTGGTCTCTGACGATCAATACCACCCTGTTCTTGACCCTCTCACTGCTTACTAAACAGTCCAAAGAGGAGGAGATGGCAGCCAATGCCTGTCGCAGTGATGCGGTAATACCTCTATCTGGGGTGGTAGCTGCTCGCTCTCCCCAGCAGTTCATAGAGGGGCTGTCTGAAGTGGTCGGTTGGGTAACAGCACGCAAAGAGGTATCTCAGGCACTCAAAGATCTGAAGCTAGATAGCAGTGAAAACCGTCCCGCCGAACTACGCCAACTGCGCGAACGGATCGAGCGCAATCTATCAGGACTGGTGGGGCCACAAATGTCCCATATGATCATCAACCAGCGGCTGGAGATGGATAGTCTGGCCAAGACAGCACTGGCTGACTCTATACACCATGCAGAGAGGCGGCTTGAGCGGTCCCGTATACAGCTACAGGGGCTGACCGCCGATCTGGATACCCTGCGCCGCTTTCATCGCCAGATCCTGCTAGATCTACCACTAGGAGTCTGTGCGGTCGATCCCGAACAGACTATTATCATCTGGAATATGGCTATGGAGGTGGCTAGCGGTATCCGCCAACAAGATGCGATAGGGCGTTATCTATACACCCTGCCACGCCCATGGGGTGAGCTCCTGCGCGGCTTTGCTCTGGCTCAAGATGAGCATGTCCACAACATGGAGCTGGAGCTGGATAGTAGCACTCACTGGTTTAATCTACACAAGGCAACAGTGCTAGATACCACCCTGACCAGAGATGCGCAGAGCGAGCAGACCGGGCTAGTGATCTTGCTGGAGGATCTAACCAATCTAGAGACCCTGGAAGCGGAGTTGGCCCATAGTGACCGCCTCGCCTCAATTGGCAGACTAGCCGCTGGAGTAGCCCACGAGATCGGCAACCCGATCACCGGCATCGCCTCACTGGCACAGAATCTAAGGGGAGAGAGAGATTCAGCTATTATCGAAGAGAGCGTCAATGCGATCCTGCAGCAGACCAAACGGGTCACCACCATCGTCCGTTCACTGATGAATTTCAGCCGTAGCAGCAACCGGCATAAACCGTACGAATCATTCCCCCTAGCGGAGATCGCAGATGAAGCGATTCAACTAATCCAGCTAACCCCCCACGGCCACCAGGTCGAATACCTCCATAATACACCCGTAGAGCTACAACTGTATGGCGACCGGCAGGGACTCTCCCAGGTACTACTGAATCTAC
The DNA here is from genome assembly GCA_965602975.1 of uncultured Gammaproteobacteria bacterium. Classification (GTDB taxonomy): domain Bacteria; phylum Pseudomonadota; class Gammaproteobacteria; order Chromatiales; family Chromatiaceae; genus CBFDBF01. The sequence continues at coordinate 4,083 of CBFDBF010000115.1, forward strand.
TAACCAATGCAAGTGATGCCTCACAGCCAGGTGAGAAGGTAGAACTACTGGCCATGCGCTCTACCCAAGGTGTCACTATAGAGATCATAGATCACGGCAAAGGTATCCCCAAAAAATCCCAAGAGATGATCTTTGAGCCCTTCTACACCACTAAACCGCCCGGCGAAGGCACCGGCCTGGGGCTTGCTATAGCGCATAAAATAGTCACCGACCACGGCGGTACCATTAAGATCGACTCCACACCAGAAGTTGGCACCCGCCTCACCATATATCTACCAGACAATGCAGGTGATACAACACCATGAATCGCATCCTGATAATCGAAGATGAGAGCGTCATCCGTGGCGCTCTAAGACGCCTGCTAGAGAAGAGCGACTACAGTGTAGATGAGGCAGAGTCGGTAGAGGAGGCGGAGAAGCTGTTTCAACTCCAGGGGTTTGATCTCATCCTCAGCGATCTACGCCTCCCGGGAGTAGCCGGTACCGAGGTGATCGCCCGAGCCGGAGCCACGCCAGTTCTAATCATGACCAGCTATGCCAGCGTCCCATCAGCTGTAGATGCGATGAAGCAAGGTGCCGCCGATTATATCGCCAAGCCTTTAGATCATGATGAGCTACTGCTACTGGTCAAACGTACTCTCGAGCAGTCACAGCAGCAGCGCCAGCAGGCTGTATTAAAGAGTGAGTTGGAGCAAAACTACCCGGTCAAAGGGATGATCGGCCAATCCCCCGAGATGCAGGAGGTGTGTAAACTTATAAGCAAAGTGGCTCCTACCGATGCTACCGTTTTAATTTTGGGCGAATCTGGAACCGGTAAAGAGCTAGTAGCCAGAGCACTGCACGAGAAAAGCAGGCGTAGCCAGGCTCCCTTTGTTGTCTTCAACTGCGCCGCCGTCCCGGAGCATCAAATAGAGACAGAGCTGTTTGGCCAGAGTAAGGAGACAGAAGACAGAGCCCCCTCTCTACTCACCAAAGCCAGGGGTGGCACTATCTTTCTGGATGAGATAGGAGAGCTACCAACGACCGCCCAGGCCAGACTATTGCGGCTACTACAGGGAGATGAACATACAACCACCGAACATATGAATCTGCGCATTATCGCCGCCACCCACCGCGACATACGACAGCTAGTACAGGAGCAAGATTTTCGTGGTGATCTCTACTTTCGCCTACGGGTGGTAGAGATGACGCTACCACCACTGCGTGAGCGTGGAGATGATATTCGTGACCTCTCCATCTTTCTGTTAAATAAGCTCTGCCGTCAGCTCAACCGTCCGGCAATAACCCTAAGCCACACCGCACTAGAGGCGATACGTCGCTACAACTGGCCAGGAAATGTACGCGAACTCTCAAATGCCATCGAGCGTGCAGTTATCCTCTGCGATAGTGACAACATTACCCCGGAGCTACTGGCCATCGACCACCCAACCGCAGCAACAAGTAACAGGGATAGCAGTGAGATCAGAGAGAACCTCTCATTGGAGGAGTATTTCCGGCAGTTCGTACTAGAACATCAAGAGCATATGACAGAAACAGCAATGGCAAAAAAACTTGGCATCAGCCGTAAGGCTCTATGGGAGCGACGCCAACGCTTTGGTATCCCCAAGCCGACGAAACGAAACATATAACAATCGTCCCTGCACCCGCGGCATACGACCGCCATGGATGGCGGAAAAATGCAGGAGCAAT
>CBFDBF010000116.1:0-5761 GCA_965602975.1 uncultured Gammaproteobacteria bacterium
TCATCCATACCCAGACTGATCTCACAATCAGGTAGTATTTTACCCAGATTACGCGCGCCCTCCTCTGTAACATCGGTATGCCATAGAATAAGATCCCGCAGATTTTTCATTGACTCTAAATGCACCAAACCACGGTCAGTAACCTTAGTCTGCCAGAGGATCAACATCTTCATATCTTGGAAACTGCTTAAATTAGCCAAACCAGTATCACTAATAGAGGTTCTAGTGAGATATAGACTATGTAAATTCTGTAGTGGCTGCAGATTCAGCAAACCACTGTCTGTGATGTTGGTCTCCTTAAGGTCTAATACCTCCAGCTTTTCCAAGACTAGTAAGCGCAATAGTCCATTGTCAGTAATAGGAGTATTGTCCAGATGTAGCTCTCGTAACTCCTTGGTGTGCTGCAGATGCAGCAGCCCAGCGTCAGTGATTTCTGTATCCGCCAGAGATAAGAAGCGCAGGTCATATAGGCCGCTAACCAAACAACCCATATCCTCGTCAGTCACATCCATCCCGAACAGATCCAACTCCTGCATATCAGTCTGTCCGCTATCTAGTGCTGCCAGGAGATCTTCCTGTTTATGATTCATCGCATGTACATGTAGATTTTTAAATTTTTGTGATTGCATAATCTTGCTCATAAATAGAGGTGGACCCCACCAACAGATAACAACTGGGGAATATATAGAGTATATTGGACTTTATAATGGGTGCAAACCACACTTTTAGTAACTATTATCACTACTGTCCCGTTAACTTTTGGTGAATTCAGCTTAAAGCCTTATATATAAAAGCCGGAAAAAAGTATAAAAAGATGGACGACATAAAAGTCACAAAAGAGTCCTATCTATATCTAATGGTGTGTTTTACCAACCTTACCAATATAGTAGGGGATAGTTGCAGTGACAGGGTAGAACCATAAAATAGGCTACCTGCACCGCAACAATCTCATCATAGCGGCCAAATCAGATTAAACCCTTAATCAGGAGCAGACATAATGAAAGCATCTGACCTTTTTATACGTTGCCTAGAAGAGGAGGAGGTAGAGTATATATTTGGTATTCCAGGAGAGGAAAACCTAGATATGCTGGAGTCTCTGCGGCGCTCACCAATAAAATTGATTCTAACCCGACATGAGCAGGGTGCCGCCTTCATGGCAGCTACCTATGGCCGCCTCACTGGCAAGGCTGGAGTCGCCCTCTCCACCCTTGGGCCGGGCGCTACCAACCTCATAACAGGAGTTGCTTTTGCCCAGCTTGGGGGTATGCCGCTAGTGGTAATCACTGGACAAAAACCGATCAAATCGAGCAAACAGGGAAGGTTTCAGATCATCGATATAGTACAGACCATGCGACCACTTACCAAAATGGCTGAGCAGATACCATCAGCTGCAAAAATACCATCTCTAGTGCGCCAGGCCTTCAAATTAGCCGAGACCGAGCGGCCAGGAGCCGTACATTTGGAACTGCCAGAAGATATAGCTAGAGAGGAGACAGACGCAGAACCACTCAAAAAAATACCCTGTCGTCGCCCTACCCCTGACTCCAAGTCAATCACCCTGGCAGCAGAGATGATCATGGCTGCCAAACGACCACTGTTGATGATAGCTGGTGGTGGCAACCGTAAACGGGTATCTGCCAGTCTAGAGGAGTTTATTGAGAAGAGTGGAATACCATTTTTTGTAACCCAGATGGGCAAAGGTGTAGTGGATGAGCGCCATGCAAAATATCTAGGCACAGCTGCCATAACCCAAGGTGATTACCTGCACTGTGCTATCGAGCGAGCAGATCTGATCATCTCTATCGGCCATGATCTTACCGAAAAACCACCTGCCATTATGGGACATGGCGACTATGCTGATCTGATCCATTTTAATTTTCATCAAGCCGAAGTAGATGATGTCTACTTTCCCACCCTGGAGGTTATCGGTGATATCGGAGATGGCATAGATATGTTAACAGCAGAAACCGAGCCACAAACATCATGGGACTTTGACTATTTTCACCGCATGCAGACAGAGACCAATAAGATGATTGCTGATAGAAGCGGAAGTACCGCCTTTCCGCTGATTCCACAGAGACTAGTACATGACCTTAGAGCAGCGATGCCGGAAGATAGCATCATCACCCTGGATAATGGCATCTACAAGATCTGGATAGCCCGTAACTATCCGGCTTTTCAGCCTAATACCGTGCTCCTGGATAACACTTTGGCCACTATGGGGGCAGGCCTACCAGCCGCCATTGCCGCAAAAATCGCCACCCCAGAGTACAAGGTTGCTGCCATATGTGGTGATGGTGGCTTTATGATGAATTCTCAAGAGTTAGAGACCGCAGTACGGTTAAAACTTGATCTAGTGGTAGTCGTCATCAACGATAGCGGCTATGGCATGATCAAATGGAAACAGGATGATTCTGGGTTTGAAAATTATGGCCTGGATTTTGACAACCCTGATTTTGTACAGTACGCCACAAGTTATGGCGCCTACGGCCACCGCTTAACCAGTGCAGAGGAGTTTATCCCCATGCTGGAGAGGTGTCTAAATTCCAGCGGCGTACATCTACTAGAGGTGCCTATAGACTATTCAGAAAACAGGCGGGTACTGACAGATGAGCTACAGCAGAAAGTCTGTTTAATCTGAAACCATCTCGACTTCTGTCTGCCTAAGCAACAGATCAAACTCAGCAAACTCTCTAATTGGGGCGGCGCACTTAAATCCAGCACAAACATATGCCACCACTCCATCTTCAGGCTTACGCTGCTCTAAACCTGGAGGCAATACCTTGGCATCAGTTGGAATAGCCAAGGTAAAACGGCGCGGGGCATAGCTACTGTTACAGCGCTGCACCCACTGCTCTAGCTCTGCTGCTCTGCCACGCAGAACTATAGTTTGTGTTGGATTCAGATACTCATCCATGGCTGTTAACATAGCACCATGGGCATGTGGAAACTGCTCGACCACATGTGCAGCCGCCATTATGGTGCGCTCAGCTGCATCCAGATAGCGCTGCTCTCCCAGCATATGGCCCAGCCGCAGCAGAGCCTGTGCAGCAACCCCATTGCCCGATGGCATAGAGTCATCTCCCATCGGTTTAGGTCGGTGAAATAGGCTCTCATGTCCATGTGCAGTAAAGAAAAAACCACCCCGCTCTCGATCTTCAAACTCATCCAGCAAAATCTCTGCTAGTTGCAGTGCAAACTCTAGATCACCATCACGCCAGCGCGCCATAAGCAGCGCCATAATCCCATCGAGCAAAAAGGCGTAATCATCCAGGTAGGCATCAAGATGGGCGTTACCATCTTTACAGGTAGCTAGCAGACGGCCATCACACCATAGCATCTGGCGGATAAAATCGAGTGCCTGCTCCGCGGAGGTTATCCACTCTGGCCGGTTACAGATACGACCTGCCGTGGCCATCCCTTTGATCATCAACCCATTCCAAGAGGTTAGGATCTTCTCATCTCTGCCTGGTGGTTCTCGCTTGCTACGCACTGTTAGCAACTTAGCTTTGGCGCGCTCCAACAGGTGCATATCCTGTTCCTGCACCTCTCCAGCCAGATAGAGATGCCATCTACCCTCAAAATTTGCATCCCTGTTCAGACCAAAGCGCAGAGATAACACCCTCTGTTCATCCTCCGTTAATACTCTACACAGCTCATCTTTAGACCAGACATAATACTCCCCCTCTCCCCCATCTGAATCGGCATCTAACGAGGAGTAATAGCCGCCATCTGGGGAGTGCATTCTGCGCAATACCCATGCAGCTGTCGCCTCTAACACCTCTCTGTATTGTGGCTCATGGCTAATTTGCCACGCTTCGCTATATAGGGACAGCAGAGAGCCGTTATCATAGAGCATCTTCTCAAAATGGGGGATCATCCAGCGCTCATCCACTGAGTAACGACAAAAACCACCGCCAAGATGGTCATAAATACCACCGCTAGCCATCCCCTTCAGGCTGACGTCTACCATCTCCCACGCCCGCTGGCCGACACTCCCATCGGCTGCTAGGGTCGCATAGTAGCGCAGCAGATACCCTAGGTTGGTTACATGTGGAAATTTTGGGGCAGTACCAAAGCCGCCATGCTCCCAATCAAAGTCAGATTGCAATTGATCCACCATGGTGTGCAGTAGAGATGGTGCAATCTCCTCTACTCCACTCCCTGGGATCTCATCCATAGAGGCCATAGCCCGGCAAAGGGAGCTGTTTTGACTCTGAATATCTGCCTGATGGTCACGATATATAGCGGCCATTTGCTGCAATAGATCCTTAAATGCAGGGAGCCCATGCCGAGGCTCTTTGGGGAAATAGGTTCCTGCAAAGAATGGTATCTGCTCATCTGGGGTTAAAAACATAGTCAATGGCCAGCCTCCACCCCTCTGCAGTAGTAGCTGATGGGCTGCCTGATATATCCTATCCAGGTCTGGCCGCTCCTCCCGATCTACCTTGATGTTGATAAACAGCCTATTCATCAATTCAGAAGTCGCCTCATCCTCAAACGACTCATGCGCCATTACATGGCACCAGTGACAAGCGGAGTACCCTATAGATAGCAGGATCGGCCTATCCATATCACCCGCCAACTGTAGTGCTGTCGCCCCCCATTGATGCCACTCTACCGGGTTCTCGGCATGCTGTAGCAGATAGGGGCTAGTTGCATTAATCAGAGAGTTAGTAGACATCTGGTCAACTTACCACGTAAGTTTATACAAAGGTACGGGTTAACTTAAAAACTCTTGGCTAGACAAAAAAACCGATGATGCCATTTTTTTAGGCGGAGGGGGGATTGACTCGGCACCTCCATCTGCCTCGCCTCTACCGGGCCGCACTACGTGCGGTCAAAAATGCCTCCTGCATTTTTTATCGAACTAAACCAAGATATTATATCGGGGAACGCAGTGATTGTGCCAAGATAGCCATTCTCAGGTGGATTTGTGCATAAGTGAATAGCTTAAGCTATTGATGATTAAACAAATATCGCCTGAGGATAGATATATTGGTGCAAGGATGCGTTAAGCGCAGCGCCTTGATGTAATATCTAGGTTCATGGTTCTCATCAAATCCTCCACTCCCCTGATAAAGCAAAAAGACCCCGATGGGGTCTTGTTACTCTGTTGTTGATGATGAGTGGGGAGGGATTGACTCGGCACCTCCATGTGCCTCGACCCTACCGGGCCGCACTACGTGCGGTCAAAAATGCCTCCTGCATTTTTTATCGAACTAAACCAAGATATTATATCGGGGAACGCAGTGATTGTGCCAAGATAGCCATTCTCAGGTGGATTTGTGCATAAGTGAATAGCTTAAGCTATTGATGATTAAACAAATATCGCCTGAGGATAGATATATTGGTGCAAGGATGCGTTAAGCGCAGCGCCTTGATGTAATATCTAGGTTCATGGTTCTCATCAAATCCTCCACTCCCCTGATAAAGCAAAAAGACCCCGATGGGGTCTTTTTACTTTATTGGCGGAGAGGGAGGGATTCGAACCCTCGGTACGCGCAAACGTACACACACTTTCCAGGCGTGCTCCTTCAGCCGCTCGGACACCTCTCCAGGTAAATTGATCTACGGCTATTTCGATTTCACTAGAAACCGGCAGGTCCGCACGCCTGCGTGCTCGTTATTCCGGGCATCCTGCCCTACACCCTTCGGGCCAGTGTCACTCTGCTCCACTGTTCAAAATCGCTCCCGGCGATTTTGTCAGCCGCTCGGACACCTCTCCAGGTAAATTGATCTACGGCTATTTCGATTTCAC
>CBFDBF010000117.1:0-5751 GCA_965602975.1 uncultured Gammaproteobacteria bacterium
CTGGAGTAAAAAGATTCTCTGTACTACCCGTTCCCCCAAGGTGATGAATCGGCGTGGGTTTGCCCACCGTTAAGTGTGGATATGATTACTATTTTTCAAGCACTACAGCAGGCCAGCGAGGAGCTATCATGGCTGGATGATATCGCTCCTAAGCTGGAGGCGGAGGTGTTGTTGGCTGCTGTCTTAGGCGCTACTCGTAGCCACCTATTTGCCTGGCCAGAGCAGCTGTTAACGGCAGAGCAGGAGCAGGAGTTGCAACAGCTGGTAAAACAGCGGGTGCAGGGGGAGCCGATCGCCTATCTTACTGGCCGACGTGAATTCTGGTCACTCGATCTGGAGCTATCCGCAGCCACCCTGATTCCACGCCCTGAGACAGAGCTATTAGTGGCGTGGGTGCTGGAGCTGATACCTGTTGCTACGCCTTGGAGAATTGCTGATCTCGGTACAGGTTGTGGGGCTATTGCGGCGGCTGTGGCAGTGGAGTCTCCCGACTGTCAGCTATTTTCTACTGATGTATCCACCGAGGCGTTAGCGGTAGCGGAGGCAAATTTTGCGCGGTTAGGACTGGACAGTATTTGCACCCTTCAGGGGGAGTGGTGTGCCGCCCTGCCGCCAGAGGAGAGCTACCATCTGATCGTATCCAATCCCCCCTATATCGCACTGGATGATCCCTGTATGCAGCGGGGAGATCTATCACGAGAGCCGCGGCAGGCGTTGGTCTCAGGGGTGGATGGCCTGGATGATATACGGCGTATTATAGAGCAAGCTCCAGAGCATCTGGCTATTAATGGGTGGCTACTACTGGAGCACGGCTCAGGGCAGGGAGAAGCGGTGCGTCATCTATTTAACGCGGCTGCATTTACCCATATAGAGACTCGTCTCGATCTGGCAGGACATGAGAGAGTTACCGCTGGTCAGAGAGGGTAGGTTCCTCTCTTATTCTGGAAAAAAACTCCCTTTGCCCGCACCACAGTCTGGGCATACCCAGTTGTCTGGTATATCTTCAAATGCGGTTCCTGGGGGGATCTCTCCTATTGGATCGCCCTTCTCTGGATCATACATATAACCGCACACTTCACATACATATCTCTTCATGGTTTTCTCCATATCATAGTTTGTAACTGCTATTCGTCAGACCTCTACTTCACGGATTAGTTTTACCAACAGAGCAACGGCAGCATCCTCTGGCTCCTCTTTGCCGGTAAACCAGCTTAAAAGCAGCGGGTCTGGCTGCTTCAGCAGCCAGCCAAAGAGTGATAGCTGTTCACTATTCAGGTTGTTATGGTGGCTATAGAGCAGGAACTGCTCCAGTAGCAGATCCAGCTCCAGCATGGAGCGTCGGCACTGCCAGCGCAGTTGGTCAATGGTGTCTGCCTTTGGATCTGTTGCGTTGGTCAAATCGACCCTTTAAGCATCAGTGCCCGGATGTGGCCGATAGCACTGGTCGGGTTGAGGTGCATCGGGCAGGCATCGACACAGTTCATGATGTCGTGGCAGCGAAATAGTGGGTATGGACCCTCCAGTAGATCTAGTCGCTCCTTAGTTCCTTGGTCACGGCTATCAGCCAGAAAGCGCCACGCCTGAAGTAGTGCATGCGGCCCAAGGAATTTTACCGGGTTCCACCAAAATGATGGGCAGGAGGTGGAGCAGCAGCCACACATAATGCACTCATACAGGCCGTCCAGTTTTTCTCGCTCTTCCGGGGTCTGCAAGATCTCTACTTCAGTCAGAGGCTCTTTACGGATAAGAAATGGCTGGATCTTTTTGTACTGGAGATAGAAGCGGCTCATATCTACTACCAGATCACGGATTACCGGTCTGCCGGGTAGTGGACGGATTACCACCGGTGCCTTGAGTGATGAGACCGGGGTGATACAGGCGAGGTGGTTACGACCGTTTACGTTAAGCCCATCAGAGCCACATACACCCTCACCACAGGAGTGGCGGAAGGTGAGGCTCTCATCTTCCGCCTTCAGCTCTAGCAGTACATCTCGTAGCATCATCCCTGGCCTGACCGCCAGCTCATAATCCTGTAGATAGGGTTTTTTATCCCTGTCTGGATCGTAACGGTAGATGCGAAATTTTGTTTTGGAGCCCATTAATATACTCGCTCTTGCGGCGGAAATGGATCTACGCTCAACGGCTGGGTGCGTACCGGCTTCCACTCCAGACGATCTCCATCTAGAAAATAGAGGCTATGTTTGCGCCAATTATCATCGTCCCGTTTTGGATAGTCTGCCCGTGAGTGTGCGCCACGACTCTCTTGTCGTGCCTCTGCTGATAGCATGGTTGCCATGGCGATCTCTGACATATTCTCCAGCTCCAGCGCCTCCAGTCTGGCGGTGTTAAAGGCGTGGCTGTCGTCTTGCAGGCAGATGTTTTTAACCCGCTCCTGGATTACCCGCAGTTTTTCAATCCCCTCCTGCATCACCTCTGCGGTACGAAATACACTACAGTGCTGCTCCATAACCAGTTGTAGATCTCTACGCACTACACCGACCCTCTCTCCACCGTTACCACAGCTCTGCTCCCATCTAGCAAGACGCGCCAGCGCCTGCTCTACACTATCGTTGTCCAGCTCTCGGTGGTAGCGGTTCTTCTGCAGGAATCCAATAATATGGTTGGCAGCTGCCCGTCCAAACACCAGGATATCGAGCAGTGAGTTGCCACCCAGACGGTTGGCACCATGCACTGAGACACAGGCACACTCGCCTACGGCATAGAGCCCTGGAATATCCTGCTCTGGCTCATCATCTTTGGTGGTTACCACCTGGCCAAAACGGTTGGTGGGAATGCCACCCATGGTGTAGTGGGCGGTGGGAAAGACCGGGATCGACTCGACCACTGGGTCTATATGGAGGAAGGTCTTACAGGTCTCACGGATTGCCGGTAACCGCTTGGCAATAATCTCTTCGCCTAAATGATCCAGTTTTAGCAGCACATGATCCTTGTCTGGGCCACAGCCGCGTCCAGCTCTTATCTCGGTAGCTATAGAGCGGCTGACTACATCGCGGCTAGCTAGATCTTTGGCGTTGGGTGCATATCTCTCCATAAAGCGTTCGCCATCACTGTTGATGAGATAGCCACCTTCACCACGCACCCCTTCGGTAATCAGCATCCCCTTGCCGGCAATCCCGGTGGGGTGGAACTGGACAAACTCCATATCCTGGAGCGGTACGCCGGCACGTAGCGCCATAGCCATACCATCACCAGTATTTATGTGGGCGTTGGTGGTGGTGCGGTAGATCTGACCGCTGCCGCCGGTGGCGATCATGGTGCTTTTGGCTTCGATTAGTAGCGGCTCACCACTCTGGATATCTATGACCAGGGCACCGAGGATAAAGCCCTCTGAATCACGAATCAGGTCGACTGCAAAATACTCATTAAAGAAGTGGGTCTTGGCGCGGATATTCTGCTGGTATAGGGCGTGCAGGATGGCGTGTCCGGTACGATCTGCTGCGGCACAGGTACGGGTGGCCTGCGCCCCTCCAAATTTCTGGCTCTGGCCACCAAAGGGGCGCTGGTAGATCTTGCCATCATCAAGGCGTGAGAAGGGGACGCCGTAGTGCTCTAGTTCATAGATTAGATGGGACGCGGCACGGCACATATACTCGATGGCGTCCTGATCCCCCAGGTAGTCGCTACCCTTTACCGTGTCATACATGTGCCAGTGCCAGTTATCTGCCGACACATTGGCCAGGGCGGCATTGACTCCACCCTGTGCTGCCACAGTGTGTGAGCGGGTTGGAAATACCTTGGATACCACCACCACTCGTGCATCTGCATCTGATAGCTGCAGGGCGGCACGTAGTCCAGCGCCACCAGCTCCCAGGATCAGGGTATCAAACTTGCGTCTAGGGAGATCCCCCAGCTTTGGTATGCCTCTGCTCAAATGATTCTCCCCGCTAGAAATACCACCTTTATTAGCCATAATCCGCTGCCTATTAGCCCCAATCCGAAGAGTGTAAGCAGCACTACTCGAACTATAAACAGCGGCACATAGTCGATCAGCACATCGCGTATTCCGACCCAAGCGTGGAGCAGTATAGCGAGGCAGTAGAGTAGCAGTGGGGCTGTAGTGAATGGTGAGTCCATCCACGCCTTCCATGCCTCATGTGAGGATGGAGGATTGAATAGAAATAGCCCGGTTAAAAACAGCGTATATACGGCCAAATATACCGCTGTGACTCGTTGTATAACCCAGGCGCGCAGCCCACTGGCGCGGCGATTGCTCACAGGAACACCCAGATGCCGGTGGCTGCGGCAAGTAGTGCCGCCAAGGTGGCGATAAACCAAGCGGTTATGCGGCTTGTTGCCAGTTCTACGCCCATATCAAAGTCGAGAAAGAGATAGCGGATGCCGGCAAATAGGTGATGCAGTAGCGCCCAGCTAAGTAGTATCATGACCAGTTTTACCAGCTTATGTCCCAGCAGTGAGTGCACTAGCTGAAACCCCTCCTCTGAGGCCAGAGATATATCCAGTAGGTAGACTATTGCGGGTAGCAATAGCACCATCAAGATACCGCTAGCCCGATGGGCGACAGAGATGATCGCCGCCATTGGGAAGCGGATTAGAAACAGATTCAGAAAGACTGGTCGTTGATCTTGCATTTCATGTTTTCCTACAACTATTGTAGATCACTCTAGCGCTCTGTCATAGGTCTCCATGAACGTCTTTTTGCTCCGGTATATAGTTGTCTGGGTCGCCCAATGGAGAGGCTCTCTTCACCGATCATCTCCATCCACTGGCTGATCCAGCCGACGGCACGAGACATGGCAAAGATTACAGTAAACATATTGGTTGGTATGCCGATGGCAGATAGGATGATCCCAGAGTAGAAATCTACATTGGGGTAGAGTTTCTTCTCGATAAAGTACTCATCCTCCAAGGCGATGCGCTCCAGCTCCATGGCGATCTTGAACAGCGGGTCATCCTCGCGCCCCATCTCCTGTAATACTTCATGTGCAGCTTCACGCAGAATTTTCGCTCGTGGGTCGTAGTTTTTGTAAACCCTGTGACCAAACCCCATCAGGCGAAACGGATCCTCTGGATCACGCGCCCGTGCCATAAATTCACCGACCCGATCTACCGACCCGATCTCATCCAACATCTTGAGTACCGCTTCGTTGGCGCCGCCGTGAGCTGGCCCCCAGAGGGCACTTATGCCGGTAGAGATACAGGCAAATGGATTGGCCTGGCTGGAGCCAGCTAGCCGTACGGTGGCGGTAGAGGCATTCTGCTCATGGTCGGCATGGAGGATGAAGATCTTATCCATGGCATCGGCTACTACTGGTGATATATGGTAATCATCACAGGGGGTGGAGAACATCATATTGATGAAGTTCTCGGCGTAGCGCAGTTGGTTATCGGGATAGACGAATGGCTGGCCAGTTGAATATTTGTATGATGCTGCAGCTATGGTCGGCATCTTGGCCAGTATGCGGATGGCGGATATCTCACGGTGGCGCGGATCATGGATATCTAGAGAGTCGTGGTAGAAGGCGGATAGTGCGCCTACTACACCTACCATGATTGCCATCGGATGGGCATCACGGCGAAACCCCTTAAAAAAACCTAATAGCTGCTCATGTACCATGGTGTGTTCAGTGACCATGCCGCGAAAATGTTCGAACTCATCAGAGCTTGGTAGCTCTCCATGCATCAGTAAATAGCAGGTCTCCAGGTAGCAACTCTTCTCTGCTAACTCTTCGATGGGGTAGCCACGATACTCCAGGATCCCCTTATTACCAT
>CBFDBF010000118.1:0-5703 GCA_965602975.1 uncultured Gammaproteobacteria bacterium
TACTTATTTTATTTAAGTGTATGAAATTTAATAATTATGAGTTATTTTGGAAAACTGAAAATGGGTCACTTGACCAAATTTATCGGCCATCTCCAGACGCTTTAGCTCTCTACCGTCAAACGCAACTATAATACGCTCAAACTGGCTCTCCTCATCATGCGGGATCAGCTCTACCCAATCAAGCCCCTGATCAACCCCGATATCGTACATCTCAAAGTGTTTCTCTACCGGATCACTGCTACTAAGAAGAAGTGCTGGTGTTCCCTTGATAGCTGAACTCTGAGACGAGGTGGTTATCTGCTCCAGATCCTCGTCATAAACCCATATCTGCTTACCATTAGCGATAATCTGCTGCTTGTATGGCTGTAGATAGTCCCAACGAAAACGTCCAGGACGCTGGATATAGAGCACCCCACTAGCGGCTGCGGACTGCTGACCACTACCATCCATAATGGTTTGACTAAACTCCGCCTGGAGTGAGCTGTTGTGTTTGAGAAAGTCCTCTAACTGCTGTTTGGCGCTACTAGCAATGGCGCTATGACAGAACAGAAAAAAGAGTACAGCAAGTAACAACATTGGCCCACATCTAAGCGGGAGTAACAGATTTTGCTTAAATATATTCACTCTCTCTCCTCTATATCTCCGGTGGTGGTGGCGCCAACACCTCACGGCCGCCACTACCCTCAGCTGCACTCACAATGCCAGTACGCTCCATCTCTTCAATCATCCTGGCAGCTCGGTTGTAGCCTATTTTTAGCCTCCGCTGTACCCCAGATATAGAGGCGCGGCGGCTCTCTGTAACCAAACGTACTGCCTCATCGTAGAGCGGATCAATATCCTCAACACCACCCTTCTCCGGTTCCAGACCTGGGATCGACTCCCCCGTATCCTGCAGAATATCCTCCATGTACTCTGCCCCTCCGGCACGAGTCAGGTGGCTTACCACTCGATGCACCTCGTTATCGTCCACATAGGCGCCATGTATCCGTTGCGGGATGGCTGTGCCCGGCGGCAGATAGAGCATGTCGCCATGCCCCAGCAGCTGCTCTGCCCCCATCTGATCCAGAATCGTCCTGGAGTCAATCCTTGAGGAGACCTGAAAGGCGATCCTGGTGGGGATGTTTGCCTTTATCAGCCCGGTAATCACATCCACCGATGGGCGCTGTGTAGCCAGCATAAGGTGGATACCTGAGGCTCTCGCCTTCTGTGCCAGACGGGTGATCAGCTCCTCCACCTTCTTGCCGACCACCATCATCATATCTGCCAGCTCATCTACAATGACCACGATATATGGCAGATGTTCCAAATATTCCATCTGCTGGAGGCGATCAGTCGCCTCTGGCTGGTAGAACGGATTTGGTATCGGCTCCCCGCGCTGCTCTGCCTCTTTTATCTTTTTATTAAAGCCGGCGATGTTGCGCACCCCCATAGATGCCATCTGTCGGTAGCGCCGCTCCATCTCCCCTACACACCAACGCAGGGCATTGGCGGCCTCCTTCATATCTGTGACCACCGGGGTCAACAGATGCGGAATCCCCTCATAGACCGACAGCTCCAGCATCTTGGGGTCGATCATAATCATCCGTACATCCTGCGGTAGCTCCTTGTACAACAGGCTCAATACCATGGCGTTGATGGCTACCGACTTACCTGCCCCCGTGGTTCCGGCGATCAACACATGCGGCATCTTGCTGAAATCGGCCACCACCGGCTCGCCCGCAATATCTTTACCTAGAGCCAAAGTTAATGGTGCTTTGGCCTTATCGTAGGCCTCTGATTTAAGCACCTCGCTAAGATACACCATCTCCCGCTGCTCATTTGGAATCTCTAAGCCGATAACAGACTTACCTGGAATAACCTCAACTACGCGCACGCTGATGGTGGCCAGCGCCCGTGCCAGATCCTTGTCCAGGTTAGTTATGCGACTCGCCTTGGTTCCAGGGGCGAGTTGTAGCTCAAACATGGTCACCACCGGGCCAGGATGTACCGCTACAACCTCCACCTCGATACCAAAATCTCCCAGCTTAAGCTCCACCTGCTGTGAGATCGCCTCCAACGCCTCTGCACTGTAAGCGTGGCCACTAGGTTGCACTGGATCTAATAGTGCTAGCGGCGGCAGACCATTCTCATCTCCCACAAACAGTGTGGTCTGACGCTCCTTATCTACCCGTGCACTGGGCTCTACCGCCTTTATTATCGGATCTATCTTGGGTGGCTTGTGTGCTGCCCGCCGTTTGGTTCTACTCTCGACCGCAACACTCCGCTCCTGACGGGCGCTTTTGCCTAGCTGCCGCTCTTGCCAGCTATTCCATAGACGCCCTATACGGTTTAGTAGAAACAGCGTCCAGCCGCCAATCCGATCCATTACGCTAAACCATGAGACTCCAGTAAAGAGTGTGACTCCAGCCAAAAAGAGAGCCAACAGCAGTAGCGTACTACCAACCGAACTGAACACATCTACCATCGGCTGCATGATGGTATTACCCAAAATACCACCGCTACCAGATGGCAGCGCAAGCTGGAATTGAGCGACATGCATAGCAGCCAGAGTGGCACCAGATATTAGAGTTACCAGAAAACCGGCCCAGCGCAGAAAGATAAGATCTAGATTTACCGAGTCATCCGGCCTGCGCTCTTTAAAGATAAGCCAGCCACTCCAGGCAACCACTATCGGCAGCAGATAGGCGAGAAAACCAAACATATAGAGCGCCACATCGGCAAACCAGGCTCCCGCTACTCCTCCAGCATTGGCAACCTCTCTGCTGGTTCCGGTATATGACCAACCTGGATCATCTGGAGAGAAGCTAAGTAGTGAGAGCAGAAAAAAGATGGCTATAGCAAATAGCAGCAACATCGCACCCTCACGCAAGCGGTTGCTAACGTGCAGTGATATCGCTGGCTTGGCGGCAGCCTTTTTTTTATTCGCTTGTGGCAATGTGTCATGTACTCCTGTTAATATCTTTTATTATTATATAGTTATATCTGCTATTTAGTCTAATTTCTCGGTTTTTTCTACAACTGTGGACTATTTAACACTCTCTAGCCCATTTACCCCAGAGTAAACATCTCGTAATATCTCTCGTTCTGGGGTAGATACCCAACCTGATAACAGTCTATGAAGGAGTGATTATACATGAGTGATACCAAGCATTGCCGCCTGCTAGTCCTGGGTTCTGGCCCAGCCGGATACACCGCCGCAGTCTATGCTGCAAGAGCTAACCTGAATCCTGTATTGATCACTGGAATGGAACAGGGTGGGCAGCTTACCACCACTACAGAGGTAGACAACTGGCCAGGTGACTTCGAGGGGGTACAGGGGCCTGAGCTGATGGATCGTATGCTCAAACATGCGGAGCGGTTTAATACTGAGGTGATATTTGACCATATCCATACCACAGAGCTTACCCAGCGCCCATTCCGTCTAACCGGTGACCAGGGTGTCTATACCTGTGATGCACTGATCATAGCCACTGGCGCCTCAGCCCAGTATCTTGGAATGGAGTCAGAGGAGGCCTTCAAAGGGCGTGGAGTATCAGCCTGTGCCACCTGTGACGGTTTCTTCTATCGTAATCAGCCTATTGCAGTGATCGGCGGCGGTAATACAGCGGTAGAGGAGGCACTCTATCTCTCTAACATAGCCTCCGAGGTGACTGTAGTGCATCGGCGGGACTCATTCCGTTCCGAGAAGATCCTGGCCGACCAGCTTATCCAAAAATCAGAAGATGGTAATGTCACAATTGAGTGGGATCACGTCTTGGATGAGGTTTTAGGTGATGATAGTGGGGTCACTGGAATGCGCATCAAAAATGTAAAAGATGGAGCAACCAAGGATGTTGATCTACAGGGTGTCTTTATCGCCATAGGGCATAAACCCAATACCGATATCTTTGCAGACCAACTGGAGATGGAGCACGGTTATCTAACGGTAGAGGGTGGGAGCGAAGGTAGAGCCACCCAGACCAGCGTCAAGGGTGTATTTGCTGCTGGGGATGTAATGGATCATGTCTACAAACAGGCCATTACCTCGGCGGCGGCTGGCTGTATGGCTGCCCTGGATGCAGAGCGTTATCTGGATGCACTAGATGGGGAGGCGCAACCGCTATAGCTCTTCACCAACCTGCTCATGCATGTTTTAGCTTTTGATCAAGCACATGATCATGTAGCACTACTTTATAAAATCTATCTAGAGCGCAAAATTCAGCTCCAGTGTAGTGACCGCTCTTGCCTCTGCTGCCACGTGGTGCTGCATTGCGGATGTCGGCCGTCAGATCCATACTCTCTTCGCTGCCACAAACATCAAGCTTAAAGTGGATCTGTACGGTCTCTCCTTGGTTGCCTAGTGACTGCATACTCTCCAGGCGAATACCGGTAGTACTGAGATCAGTGATCACCACCGTCTGCCAATTGTGCTTCTCATCAGGTTTTAAAGTATTACGCGCAAGCGCCGGAATCCTGGTCTCCACCCGCTCGGCATTACGCACAGTAATACTCTCTACCTCTTTCGGATAAGAGAGATGCAGATATGGATATGGCTTTACCGCCGTCTGTATCACTGTCGTTTTAAAACCGTATACATGGCTGCCGCGTAGCATACGGACAGCAAACTTTTGAGAGTCTAAAATAAACTGAACCTTTCCCTTGATGGTTGGAGCCGTTACTAACAGGCTCTCTCCAGCCAGAAAACCGATCACACTCACAGTGTAGCGATCATCCTTATCGGGCGAGATGTGCTGCAGCTGCACCACATCACCAACCTGTAATTTTAGAATATCTTCTGTCATAGTTAACCCTATCGACCAAACTGGTAAATACTTTAAAGACTATGAAAACCCTGATCTGTTCATCTCTCCCACAGAGGTGGGGATCCATATTATTATATACACTGGATCCACGCCTGCGCCGGGATGAGACAAATATTATGCATCAGATGGATTCTAAGGAACCTCTTGATATACCTACTGGATCCTGAGAACGTCGAGGCTCCATTCCCCCCTGTAACAGAGGCGGCAGAGGAGCCAAATGGTCTACTGGCGGTTGGTGGAGATCTCTCTATACCACGGCTACTCAATGCTTACCGACACGGTATATTCCCTTGGTACAGCCAGGGACAACCACTGCTCTGGTGGTCGCCAGATCCACGTACTGTACTGCTCCCTGATAGATTGCATATATCCCGCAGCCTGCGCAGAAGTATGCGCAAGCGTGGATTTCAGAGCTCTATAGACCGCGATTTCTCTGCAGTAATCCACGCCTGTGCTGCTCCACGCCCAGGTTCAGATGAGACATGGATTACACCGGAGATGATCCGAGCGTATGAGATGCTCCACCAGATGGGTTATGCCCACTCGGTTGAAGTGTGGTTGGATCAGCAGTTAATCGGCGGCATCTACGGTATTGCCATGGGACGTGTATTCTTTGGTGAGTCCATGTTTAGCCGACAGAGTGACGCCTCCAAAGTGGCGCTGGTTATCCTGGTGGATCATCTAAAAAGTTGGGGATTTGAGCTGATCGACTGCCAACTACACTCACCACATCTAGCAAGTATGGGGGCAGAAGAGATCAGCCGAAGCGATTTTATTGAAATTGTGCACCACAACGTAACTCAGCCAGTAGCTACTACTGCCTGGACTACGAACCAGGGAAAACAGGAGTTAGACCACAATTAATCAGCAAATCCAGGGGTATATCCGAGTAAGGCAGCTA
>CBFDBF010000119.1:0-5692 GCA_965602975.1 uncultured Gammaproteobacteria bacterium
GATCAGTTGCCGAATTACTCTGGATGGAAACAGACTGCGAGCAGCTGACAGTGGGCAAACACATGATCTAAGTATAGATGGCACACTCTACGACTATCTGCTGCTATCTACACAACGTGAAGACCCAGACACTCTCTTCTTTAACCGCCGTCTACGCCTTGGTGGCAGCACCGAACTGGGTCTGTTCGTAAAGAATTTTCTCGACTCACTGGAGCTGGAGGAGCGCATTGGTCCTCTGCTAAAACTGCTAAATAGTGCGACCAATCTACTGACACCAAAGGGCTAAAACAAAGGAACCTCTGATTAATTTCTCTCCCACTTGCGGGGGACGCCTACAGAAATGTAGATAAATGGCGTTAACTGGAAGTAGAAGTAAGTAACTGTTGTAACTCCCCCTCCCCGCCTCCCCCACTTGTGGGTTAGGGGCTAAATAGTATTAATCAGAGGCTCCTAATTTTATTAAGCTCCACCAGAATCAGAAGATGGAGTAGTGGTAGAGCCTGCCATCCCGGCATCACCATGCCAATAACCATCACATGAACCGGTAGGTAGTAACGGCTCCAGCTCTGCGGCCAACACATCATAACCGCCAATAGCACGGTGAAACATCTGCACTATCTGCTCTGTATGTTTCGCCTGCGGACTAATACGCACGACATCTACCTGCAGCTCCCGCATACGCCCAATCTCTGCTATCAAATTAAAAGTACAGGCCGATTGGGTCTGGATACCATTAATAGCGAGAAACTTGGTCTCATCCTGCGCCTTCAAATTCAACCCATCCGGATAGTCCAAACAGCGGTATTGACAGTTATCTTTGGGCAAATTGTGAGCACGAGCAGTAAAACAGCGTGCCGAATAGGCTAGCGGTATCCGACCAAAGGCAAAAACCTCGGTCTCAACATTGGCTGGAAGCTGCTGCTGCATATCAGCCAGGGTCATCCAGGACAGCTCTACCGGCAGCACCCAACGCCGCAGACCCTGCTCTGCCAGTAACTTGAGCGTCCGGTTATTGTAGACATTGACACTATGACCACTGACAAACGGTCTGCCTTGCAGCAACTGCACCGCCCCCATGTCATTCGCCTCCACCAGATAATCTCCGTTTTCACAAATACGACGCAGCCGCTTCATCTCTGACTCCGCCTCCAGCAGCGCCAAGGTAGATAAAACCACCTCTTTGCCTGCCTGCTGTAGCATCTCTGCCAGCTCCAGCCAATCCTCCATACTCAACAGCGCTCGCTTAGAGCAGACCGTCTCCCCAAGATAGACGATATCCAGCGGCCACTCCGCCACCCGCTCATAGAACGCCACCACATCCTCCTTCGACCAGAAGTAAAGGATGGGACCGAGTGATAGTTTCAGCTGCTTACTCATGAGTTCAAGTCCATAGCATTGTAAGTTACCTCAAAAGCAGAGGTTGTGCTTTTGTGCAAAGCTAAAGCCTTTCGAAAAGCACAGTTTATAAATGGATAAATAAGTATTTGAGAAAAGTGATAACACAGCATAAAAGAGACAGATCAATTTTGTAGTTATTGCCAGGGACGATGATAGGCACCAAGCGTAGTCTGCGTCCCTTCAGAAACCTTACCTAAGGCAGCGATCCACTCAGCTTGGGGGCTATACTGTTCTGGGTCACGGTTACAAGCATCGAGCGCCTCTCGCCACACCCTGGTCACCTGCTCCACATAGACTGGACTGCGCTGCCGACCCTCAATTTTTATGGCCACCACCCCGGCCTTTTGCAGCTCTGGCAGCACCTCCAGAGTATTCAGACTAGTCGGCTCTTCAAGCGCATGAAAAGTGTTGCCGCCAACACTGAACCGCCCCTTACATAGAGTAGGATAACCGGCATTCTCCCCCGCCCCAACCCGCTCTATCAACACTCCACCGAGGCGAGTCTCGAGACCATCTGTCGTCTCTTTCCACTCGACGTGGCTGGCTGGAGAGCAGGCGCCAAAGGTGTTAGGCGAACGTCCAGTGGCGTAAGAGGAGAGGATGCAGCGCCCCTCAACCATAACGCATAGACTACCAAAACCAAACACTTCGATCTCTACCGGGCTATGCTCCACTACATGCTGTACCTGACCGATAGAGAGCACCCTGGGCAGCACTGCACGCCTAATATTAAACCGCTCTTTATAAAATTGTAGTGCCGCATAATTGGTGGCAGAGCCCTGTACCGAAAGATGTAGATTTAACTCTGGATAGTGCTCAGCGGCGTAATCCAGCACCCCTATATCGGCCGCTATCATCGCATCCACACCCAGCTCTGCGGCCCGGTCTACCGCCTGCTGCCAGCGCTTCCATCCGCTAGGTTGCGGATAGGTATTAAGCGCTAGAAAGACCTTGGTATCACGCTTTCTGGCATACTCTATCCCCGCCGCTACCTTAGCTGGACCAAAATTTAGACCAGCAAAATGGCGGGCGTTGGTATCATCCTGAAAACCTATATAGACTGCATCAGCACCACTATCTACCGCTGCTTTGAGCGATGGCAGGTTCCCTGCAGGACAGATCAAATCCATAGCCATCAGCGCATCGATGAGAGCAGCTGTTGTGCCCCATCCTCTATCCGCAAACCGGCCACACCCGCCCCTTGGCGGCTCCCCCTTCGCTGTAGCTCATCCTCTATCCCATTCAGTACCGCCCACTTCAAATTACACCATGCAGGAGCCAACAGAACATCCAGTGCCGCCGTTCCGGTTACTCGATGGTAGATCACATCTTCTGGTGTACGCTCAATCAGATCAACTGCAATGGATATATACTCCTCCATACTAATAGGTTGGTACTCACCGTCACGCCACTGTTTAGCCAAAACAGTTCCCTGCACCACATGCAGCGGGTGCAGCTTAAGTCCATCAACTCCAAGCTCAAGAACCCTATCCAGGGTTGTCAGAGAGTGCTCACGCCCCTCGCCTGGCATACCGATAATCAGATGAGTGCAGACCTTAAGACCACGCAACCGTGCAGCCCGTATAGCCTGCCGATAGGCGGCAAAGCCGTGTCCTCTATTGACTCGCTCCAAGGTACGATCAAAGGCTGACTGTAACCCCAGCTCCAGCCACACCTCATGCCCCTTGTCCTGATACTCTACCAACAGATCCAGCACCCTGTTCGGCACACAGTCCGGTCTAGTTCCGACCGCCAGACCTATTATATCCGGCTCCTGCAGCGCCTGGCCGTACAACTCTGCAAGATACTCCACATCGGCATAGGTATTAGTGTAGGCCTGAAAATAGGCGATAAAGCGCTTGGCGCCAGTGCGCTTAGCGATAACCCTGCGGCCAGCCTCTATCTGGGTGGCAATATCGGGGGCATGTCGTGGATTAGGACTAAATGAGACATTATTACAGAAAGTGCAACCACCATTGCCCTTGCTCCCATCTCGATTGGGACAGGTCATACCGGCATTGATGGCAATCTTATGAACCCGCTCGCCATACCGGCGCAGCAGATCCTGGCCAAGAGTGTTTATGTAGTCAGAGAGTGCCATCTATCTATGCAAAAAATGCTACCTGTAAAAACGATAGATGAATAATAACACTCCAGAGCAGGGAAAATACCCTATCTTAAGCAGTGAAAAGATAGATGAAACGGTCAAAGCCAAGAAAAACCAGATAACAGTGCAGATCAATACCTATGAATGTCAGGCCAAGCAACTAAAGTCTAGCTGAAAACAGAGCGGCAAACTCAAAATAACAGCCTAAAGAGCCGCCTCCAGTACCAGCTTATATTCACTAATGTGACAAGCAATATTTGAACGCTGAGATCAAACCAAAACCTGACTTGCAACTACAAGTCAGATTTCAATCCAACAAAACCCACCTACACTCTACTCTCCAGAATCTGTAGCTGTCACCTTAAACTGGGCAACCTCCTGAGAGAGGCTATCCATCTCGCTACGAATGGTCTCACCCTGACGAGCCAGAGCAGCACTTGACTCAGCATTCTTCTCTGCGACCTCAGCCACAGAGGTGACACTCCGGTTGATCTCCTCGGTGGTACTACTCTGCTCCTCAGCAGCAGAGGCTATCTGGGTGGTCATCAATTTAATATTAGAGGCAGATGTCACAATATGCTGCAGTGACTCTTCAGCAGAACCTGCCTGCTCAACAGTCTCTAAAGCCTGCTTCTGACCCCGCTCCATCACCTCTACCGCCTCTCTACTCTGTACCTGTAGCCGCTCTATGGTTTCACGAATCTCATCTGTTGATTCACGGGTACGAGTTGCCAAAGTACGCACCTCATCAGCAACCACCGCAAAACCACGCCCCTGCTCTCCGGCCCTTGCCGCCTCGATGGCTGCGTTCAAGGCGAGAAGGTTGGTCTGTTCGGCGATACCGTTGATCACCTCCAGCACCTGTCCAATCTCCTGACTATCCGCCTCCACACTACCAATAACAGAGACCGCCTTCTCCACCTCTTGCTCCAGGGCACGAATAGAGTTCGCCGTATCCTGCACCACACTAACACTCGCTACTGCATCACTATCGACCTGTTCGGCACTATCTGCAGTATTGTGGATACTACTTGACACCTCCTGCACCGTTGCCGCCATCTCGGTCATCGCAGTTGCGACCTGTTCCACCTCCATCTGCTGCTGCTGCGCCCCATCTCTGGCCGCAACCGAACTCTGCGCCATGGCATTGACCTCACCATTAACTTTGTTGGCAGAGACGGCCACCTTACCCAGTATCTGCCCAAAATTGGTCAGCATAGTGTTCAACGAGCCGCCTAGATCGGAAAGCGCATCATTTCCCACCGTATCGGCTCGCAGGGTAAGATCATTCTCACTCTCTACAGTAGCAACAAACTCCTGCAACTGCTTAACCTGATTTACTATAGCTAACACCACCCTCAACGCAAAGGCTCCCAGCAGCAGGGAGACCACCAATATAATTATAGCGAAATTAAGAGCTTTGTGAGCCTTATCTCCATAACCTTTAGCATGGCGCTTAGCATCCGCTGTTACCGGCTTATTAAAGGCTATCACAGTGTTGATTGCCTTGGTTGCCTGTTGTAGCCACTCTTCACTGGTCAGAGGATAGACCCCGGTATCGGCCGCTGCATATACCTGCTCCCTAGTCTGTTGGTAGCTACCGAGGAAAACCTTTTGGAGATCACCCCAAAGCTGCTTTGTCTCCACCGCAATGGCCTGTTGTTTACTTTTATTAAGAAACGACAATGCAAACCGCTCTAGATATTCCAAGTCCATCTCTACTAAGGCACGATAACCCTCAAGGGCGTGCCTGTCCTCGTTTCTAATCGGACTGCCACTACCGATCGCCGCTGCCACCATGGCCCGCTCCCGCCCAGCATACTCACCGATTCGCCAGACCGCATGTTTGATATATCCATTATTATAGATGGCACCTTCCAGAGGATTAGATGGGGCAAAGGCGAATTGACGTAACCGAGATAAGGAGCCGATCGAGCGGCTCATGGTGCCGATCCACTGCTTTCTGGTGATGCCGCTATTACTATCGACCTGTGGTCGCACCTTCTCTACGGCAGACCAGTCGCTCTTCGCCTCGGCCAGAGCAGCACTCAACTCAGCCCCACCCCACTTTTCAGCCACCAACTGCTGCGCCAGCTGAAATGCCACTTTAACCTGCTCATCTACAATCTTCCGCATCTCCTTATAATCCTCCTGGAGTACAGAGTCTATATTACCGGCCAGCCGCTG
>CBFDBF010000120.1:0-5674 GCA_965602975.1 uncultured Gammaproteobacteria bacterium
GTTGGTACTTGTTAGGTAGGTGCTAGTTAGTTCGACAGCAGTGTTAGCTGTTCCGCCTGATGCTCCTGGCGCAGTGGTTCGATCACTTGATCAAGTGATCCGGTTATCACCTCATCCAGTTTGTAGATGGTCAGGTTTATACGGTGGTCGGTGATCCGGTTCTGTGGAAAGTTGTAGGTGCGGATGCGCTCCGAGCGGTCGCCGCTGCCAACCTGTAGTTTGCGCTCTTCTGCCTGTTCAGTTAGTTGTTCACTCTGTGCCTGGGAGAGCAGCTTTGCCTGTAGTAGCGAGAGGGCGCGAGCTTTGTTCTTGTGTTGGGAGCGTTCGTCCTGACACTCGACTACGATGCCGGATGGCAGGTGGGTGATGCGTACCGCCGAGTCGGTTTTGTTGACATGCTGCCCCCCAGCTCCAGATGCGCGGTAGGTGTCGATGCGCAGATCGCCGCTATTGACCTCAATATTATCGATCTCATCTGCCTCTGGCAGGATGGCGACGGTACAGGCAGAGGTGTGGACGCGCCCTTGGGTCTCAGTCTCTGGTACCCGTTGTACTCGATGGGTGCCAGATTCGAATTTGAGCCGTGAGTAAACCCCCTTGCCGCTGATGCGGCTAATGATCTCCTTGTATCCACCTTGATCCCCTCTGCTCTCACTTATGATCTCGCTCTGCCAGCGCTGACCCTCTGCGTAGCGTAGGTACATGCGGTGCAGGTCTCCGACAAACAGTGCCGCCTCGGCTCCACCAGTTCCGGCTCTAATCTCCAGAAATATATTGCGTTCGTCATTGGGGTCTGTCGGTAGCAGAAGTAGTTGCAGCTCTGGCTCTAGGGCATCACGCTGTTGCTGTGCCGCAGTTAACTCATCCTCTGCCAGCTCTGCCATCTCAGGATCACTCAGCATCTCTTCGGCACTGCGGATAGCCTGCTCTAGATCACTATACTGCTGGTAACAGGCCACTATCGGCTCTAGCTGGGAGTACTCCTGGCTGAGGTTACGAAACTTGTTCTGTTCACTCTGGATTTTAGGGTCTGACAACAGGGCTGCGATCTCTTCGTGGCGTTCGCTGATCTGCTCCAGTTTACCTCGAATAGAACTTCTCATGATTTGGTGCTACCGTCTCGCTGGATCTGTAGCAGGGCGTTGGCGGCTTCCAGTAGTTCGGTCTGACCGTGTTGGCCAGCCTCTTTTATTTTGATGCTGGGTGCGTGTAGCATCTTGTTGGTCAAGGTGTTGGCGAGATACTCCAGTACCTGCTGTGGATCTTTGCCATTGCGTAGTTGGCGCAGTGCTTTCTCTAGCACTGCATCTCGTATATCTTCAGCCTGCTGGCGATAATCCTGTACCAGCCCTACCGCATCTAGCGAGCGGAGCCAACCCATAAATTCTTCGCTGTGAAAATCTATGATCTCTAATGCTTGGGTGGCCGCATCTTGGCGGGAGCGCATATTCTCCTGGATCACCTCTTGTAGGTCATCCACCGTATATAGATAGATATCATTTAGCTCTCCCACCTCTGTTTCTATGTCACGGGGGACCGCAATATCTACCATAAAGATTGGTTGGTGGCGCCGTTTTTTTAGGGCGCTCTCAACTGTACCTTTGCCCAGTACCGGCAGTGGGCTGGCGGTGGATGAGATAACAATATCCGCCTCTGCCAGATGGCTGCTGATCTCGGTAAGTGCAATGGCGTAGCCGTCGAACTGGTTAGCCAGCAGGTGAGCTCGCTCCAGGGTGCGGTTGGCAACTATGATTCGCCCTATATTGTGTTGGTGTAGATGGCGAGCAGCCAACTCTATAGTCTCACCAGCGCCGATTAACATGGCGGTCTGGGCGGATAGGTCACTGAATATCTGCCGAGCCAAGCTGACTGCGGCAAAGGCGATAGAGACCGGGCTACGGCCAATGGCCGTATCGGTACGCACCTGTTTGGCCACCGAAAAAGAGTGTTGAAACAGCTTGCTCAGCAGCTTGCCGGTAGCCCCAGCTTGACTAGCTGTCTGATAGGCACTCTTTACCTGTCCCAAGATCTGCGGCTCCCCTAGCACCATAGAGTCTAGACCGCAGGCCACCTGGAGCAGATGGCGGATACCGTCTGGCCCTTCATGGCTATATAGATAGGGGGAGAGTGTGGTCTGCTCAATACCGTGAAAATCTCCCAGCCAGCGTAGAATTTCATTTTGGCCGGCAGCATCGACTTCGCAGTAGATTTCGGTGCGATTGCAGGTGGAGAGGATAGCTGCCTCATTAACTCCCTGCTGCTCTAGCAGGCCACGCAGGGCGGCGACAATAATATCTGGGCCAAATGTTACCCGCTCGCGGATATCGACAGGAGCAGTTTTATGATTTAGTCCGATAATTAGAAGTGGCATATTTCCCTATTATACCTCTATACAGGAGAATTCTAAACTGCGCCGATTAGCAAATTTAAGCCATGTATATGTGCTACCATCTTGATATGTCGGTTTTAAATGTATAAGAGTTTTCATGAGAGCGGTATTACCCTATAGATTGCTATCGATTCCTCTTGCAGTCCTGCTAGCTGGCTGTGGCGGCATGGGGCATAGGGGTGATGTGGCGCCGGTAAGTCAAGAGGTGGTTGTATCATCTGAAGCTGAACAGAGAGAGCAGAATCCCCTCACCCCAGATATTATTTTTAACGTCCTGGCAGGCGAGATTGCACTCCAGCGGGGCGATCTTGATCTGGCCTATAGCCATCAACTGGATGCCGCCACACTAGGGCATGATGCTGCAGCGGCAGAGCGAGCCACCCGTATCGCTATCCATCAGCAGGATAATTCACGAGCCTTGAGTGCGGTAAATCGCTGGGTGAAACTATCTCCGGATGATCTGCCGGCACACACGTTAGCAGTGGTGGTTGCTATGCGTGTAGGGGATGAGGAGTCCGCACTGCAACATCTACGGCGGGCGGTCATATTAGCTGAAGCGCAGGAAGAGGATGGTCTGCTGCATGCCGCAGCTACAGTTGCTCAGGCCAAGAAGGTGGAGATGGCGCTTAAATTGATCCAGCGTCTGGCTCTGGAGTATCCACGCAATCCAAAGGCGCATTATGCAGTGGCGTTGACTGCAATTATGGCTGAGCGTTATCCGTTAGCTGAGACGGAGATACGCAAGGTGCTGCAGAAAGATCCAAAGATGGCCAAGGCGTATGTTCTGTTGGCGCGTACTTTAGAGTTAACTGGGGATCTGGATGGTGCACATAAGGTGTTGCGGGATGCGGTGGGACGGTTTCAAGACGACACCATGTTACGTACCGCTTATGCGCGTCTGCTGCTGGATCAGGATGAGTATGAGCTGGCCTATGAGCAGTTCTTGCGGCTGAGTCGGGAGTCGCCCGAAAGCTCAGAGGTGCGTCTCTCTTTGGGGATTATAGCGATTCAGTTGGACAGGCATGCAGCGGCGCGGGAGCATCTGCATGAGTTGATCAGGATGGAGGAGCTGGTAGATGCAGCCTTCTTCTATTTAGGGCGCAGTGCTGAGATGGAGCAGAAAGATAGTGTGGCGATCGCCTGGTATCAGCAGGTTAAACAGGGAGAGGATCTGCTGGTGGATGCTCAGACCAGGATAGCACGACTCTACATGGGGCAGGGTGATCTGGAGCGCTCCCATGCGATTCTACAAATGTTGCGTCGGAAGATGCCGGAACGGGCAGTACAGCTCTACATGCTGGAGGGGGAGTTGTTACAGCAGAGAGATGATCCTAAGAGAGTATTAGCTCTCTACTCTGTAGCGCTGCAAGAGCATGCAGGTGATAGGGATCTGCTGTATGCACGCTCTCTCTATGGGGCATCTCAAGGCATGTTGGCACAGGCAGAAAAGGATCTGTTGCAGGTGCTCAAAGGTGATCCGGATAATGCGGATTTTCTTAATGCGCTTGGGTATATATTGATAGAGCATACAGAGCGTCATCAAGAGGCGCTGGGTTACATAGAGCGGGCACTGGCTATCGAGCCTGAAGCCCCGGCCATTCTCGACAGTATGGGTTGGGTTCAATTTAGGTTAGGTAACAATGAAGAGGCTCTGCAGTATCTACAACGCGCCTTCAAACAGCTGCAGGATGGTGAGATTGCAGCACATCTAGGAGAACTATTATGGGTGACTGGAGATAGGGTTGCAGCAGAAAAGATCTGGCAGGAGGCGCTAGAGAAGTCCCCCGACAGTGACTATCTTTTAAGGACTATCAAGCGGCTCAAGCAGTGAATAATTTCACATTGTTAGAGGGGGAGAGGGTCTGGCTGGCACCGGCCAAGCTGAACCTGATGTTGCGCATAGTCGGACGGCGCAGTGACGGCTATCATCAACTGCAGACAGTGTTTCAGTTTCTGGACCGATGCGACCGACTGCGCTTTAGAGTGCGGCAGGATGGGAAGATTAGGCGGTTGTATGATTTCCAAGAGGTCTCTACAGAGCATGATCTGGTGCTACGAGCCGCCCGTCTATTGCAGCAGCAGAGCGGAGTTGCTGCCGGAGTTGAGGTCGAACTCGATAAGCGTCTGCCGCTGGGGGCTGGTTTGGGCGGC
Source organism: uncultured Gammaproteobacteria bacterium (assembly GCA_965602975.1). Classification (GTDB taxonomy): domain Bacteria; phylum Pseudomonadota; class Gammaproteobacteria; order Chromatiales; family Chromatiaceae; genus CBFDBF01. The sequence continues at coordinate 4,541 of CBFDBF010000120.1, forward strand.
GGTAGTTCAGATGCAGCCACTACATTGGTGGCGCTGAACCGGCTGTGGGAGACAGGGTTCAGTAGTGACCAGTTAGCCCATCTAGGGCTGCAGTTGGGGGCTGATGTGCCTGTGTTTGTGCATGGATTTGCCGCTTGGGGTGAGGGGGTAGGGGATGAGTTGACCCCGATTGATCTGCCGGAGGAGTGCTATCTGGTGGTGTTGCCTCCTTGCCATGTCTCTACTGCAGAGGTTTTCTCTGATTCAGATTTGACACGCGACTCATCGCGCATCAAAATAGCCGACTTCCTTGCGGGCAGCAGGGGGAATGATTGCGTCCATTTGGTTACTAAAAGGTATCCAGCAGTGGCCACAGCGATGGAGTGGCTTGGGCGTTATGGTGAGCCGAGACTGACCGGAACAGGGGCGGCGCTATTTGTTACGTTCCCAGATAGACAGTCGGCTGAGAGGGTGTTGGCGCAACTGCCAGAAGATTTGACCGGTTTTGTGGCGTTTGGGTTAAACCGGTCGCCACTGTTTGCTGCGGTGGACGCAGAGCAGAAACAGTTGGGGCGTCGCCAAGAGGTGAGTACTCCATCTACCCAATAACTCGGGGCGCAGCCGGTCAGGGAATGGTTAGCTGCTAGGCGTGCGACCACAGGACTAGCAGTAGCTAATTCAAGGGAGCAGAACAACGCAGATGGCTGTTGCCTGACCGGCCCAAAGGGTGAACTCCAAATCGCCCAATACTGTGTTGCACTCTTTGGAAAGGGCGAGCCATTTCCTGTAGAGTGCGCCTTGTCTTGAGCGATTTGGATTGCACTGCACCCGGATTTATTGGGTAGATGGAGTAATCCTGCTGCTATCGGGATAGGGAGAGTATATAATTGGGGCGTCGCCAAGAGGCTAGGCACTGGGTTTTGATCCCAGCATACGCAGGTTCGAATCCTGCCGCCCCAGCCAGAGTTGATTTAGAGTACGGATGTATTGAGGCGGGAGGATGAGAAGCTGCAAGGTTCGACAAATTCGCCGGGAGTGAATTTGAACGGTGTAGCGCAGCGAGCCGACCCCGCAGGGGTGGAGGGCAGGATGCCCGGAGTAATCCTGCCGCCCCAGCCAGAGTTGATTTAGAGTACGGATGTATTGAGGCGGGAG
>CBFDBF010000121.1:0-5666 GCA_965602975.1 uncultured Gammaproteobacteria bacterium
CGAGCACCTTGTCGGCACAGAGTGCGCTTGATGCCACTGAGGTTGGATTTGATGTGGGCACTCGCACTATGGTTGATCTGCTAAAGGCGCAGCGTGATCTATACCGTATTCGAAGTAACTATGCCGATGTGCGTTACAACTACATCCTTAATGGACTGCTATTGAAGCAGGCGGCTGGCGCCTTGTCGCAAGAGGATCTGGCGCAGGTTAATAGTTGGCTGCAGTAGGTATGACCTGAAATGTCTGGGAACACTATTGGAAAACTCTTTAGCGTAACCTCTTTTGGCGAGTCACATGGACCTGCCATAGGCTGTGTGGTGGATGGGTGTCCACCGGGGCTGGAGCTATCGGTAGCGGATATGCAGCACGACCTGGATCGGCGTAAGCCTGGTAAATCACGCCATACCAGCCAACGCAAAGAGGCGGATGAGGTTGAGATCCTCTCTGGAGTGTTTGAGGGTAAGAGTACGGGAACTCCTATCGGGCTGCTGATTCGCAATAGAGATCAGCGTTCTGGCGACTACTCTGAGATCATGGATCGCTTCCGTCCAGGTCATGCCGATTACACCTATATACAGAAATATGGACTACGCGACTATCGCGGTGGTGGTCGCTCGTCTGCCCGCGAAACAGCTATGCGAGTGGCTGCTGGAGCGATCGCTAAAAAGTATCTGCGCGAGCAGCAGGGCATAGAGATTCGTGGCTATCTAGCACAACTGGGGCCGATCAGAGCAGAGAGTCTGGATTGGGATGAGGTGGAGCGTAATCCATTTTTTTGCCCGGATGCAGACAAGGTCGCCCTGATGGAGAAGTATATGGATGAGCTGCGCCATGAGGGTAACTCTGTCGGTGCGCGGATAAATGTGGTGGCTAGCGGTATGCTACCGGGGCTGGGTGAGCCGGTATTTGATCGGCTAGATGCGGAGATCGCCCAAGCCTTGATGAGTATAAATGCGGCCAAAGGGGTGGAGATCGGTGCCGGTTTCGGCTGCATTGAGCAGAAGGGGAGTGAACATCGGGATGAGATCACTCCGGATGGGTTTCTGAGCAATCACGCTGGCGGCATCCTTGGTGGCATCTCTAGCGGCCAGGATATAGTTGCCAGTATTGCGCTGAAACCAACCTCCAGCATCCTGCTGCCAGCGAAGAGTGTTAATTTAGAGGGGGAGCCGGTGGAGGTGGTCACCAAGGGGCGGCATGATCCCTGTGTCGGTATCCGTGCTACCCCTATAGCTGAGGCGATGTTAGCCATTGTCCTTATGGATCACCTCCTGCGCCATCGTGCACAGAATTATACTGTAACTCCCGCAACTCCGGTGATCCCGTCAGCAGCAGAGTGAGCAGCTCAGGCATGCCATACTGGCGCCTATCCGCTTTCTATCTCTTCTACTTTGCAGCCCTGGGGACGCTCGCCCCCTATTGGGGTCTCTATCTCAAGAGCCTGAATTTTGATGCAGTAGCCATCGGCCAACTGATGGCGATTCCGATGGCGACCAAGTTTCTTGCCCCTATGGTATGGGGCTGGCTGGGAGACCGTCTTGGTCACCGCATGTTGATTGTGCGCTTTGGAACTTTTCTTACAGCAATCATGTTTATCAGCGTCTTCTGGCTTTACGGATTCTGGGAGCTAGGGTTGGCCATGATGCTGTTTAGTTTCTTCTGGAATGCAGTATTGCCACAGTTTGAGGTGGTCACCTTACGCTATCTGGGAGATAGGGTGCCGGAGTATGCCCGGATTCGAGTCTGGGGTTCAGTAGGTTTTATCGTCACCGTAGTGATAGTTGGAATCTGGGTAGACCAGCGAGGTCCAGCGGTAATACTATCGGTTCTATTGGGGATCTATCTACTGCTCTGGATCTCCAGCATGTTAGTCAAAGATCCAGACCCAGAGCCGCATCCGGCTGCGCAGCCATCGATCCTGTCGATACTAAAACTACCGGCGGTGATCGCCTTCTTTGCCGTATGTTTTATGATGCAGCTTGGACATGGTGGCTACTATGCCTTCTACTCCATCTACATGGAGTCGGTCGGTTACTCTAAAACGGTGATTGGCCAACTATGGGCGCTGGGAGTGGTCTCTGAAGTGATCGTCTTTCTATTTATGCACCGGCTACTAAAGATTTGGGGTGCGCGTAAGGTGTTAATGATCAGTCTGTTCCTGGCAGTGGTGCGCTGGCTGCTGATCGGTAATTTCCCCGACTCCCTGTTGCTAATTCTCTTTGCCCAAGTGTTACATGCCGCCACCTTTGGTAGCTTTCACGCAGCGGGCATCCATCTGGTTAACCATTACTTTACCGGACGGCATCAGGGTAGGGGGCAGGCGCTCTACTCCGGCCTCAGTTTTGGTGCTGCTTTGGGAACCCTTGCCAGTGGTTTTCTTTGGGATAGTACTGGCCCAGCCGTAACTTATGGTATCGCGGCAATCGTCTCCATGTTGGCTCTGATAGTAGCCTGGATATGGGTAGAGGACAGTATTCAGCAGTCAGAATAATGTAGATCGGACTTTAATCCGACAATAGAGTTATGAATAGATGCTGCTGTCGGGTTAAAACCCGACCTACGGGTGTGTTGGTTGCTCTATACAGGTCGCTAGCATCGCCTGCGCTGCATTGGAGAGGGTGCGCTGGCGATGGGTTACTACTCCTAATACTCGGGATGGATTCAGGTTAGAGAAGTTTAAAATCTCAATCTCTGGGCTGTCGAGCATTGTTCTTGGTAGCAGGCCCCAACCCATTCCGGTGACCACCAGCATTTTCAAGGTCTCCATGTAGTTGGTGGAGATGGCAACCTGAAGTTGTGAACCAAGAGAGCCAAGGCTCTGTTCCAGAATATTTCTGGTATAGGTTCCACTGCCGGGAAGTACGGCGGGAAAGGAGAGTAGCTGTTGTAGTGATGGATTCTCTATAGCGTTTAATGGGTGCCCTTGGCTAATGACAAACTCTAGTGGATCGTGCCACACCTCTATTAATTTGAGATTGGATGATGATTCGGTTGGCAGGGTGACAACTCCTAGCTCAAGGCCGCCATGTGCAATCGTGTTGCACACCCGCTCAGAGCCGAGAAACTTTATATCCAGCACCACCTGTGGATACTTTGCGTTGAATCGCTTTAGTATCGGGGGGAGGCGATGTAGCCCTATATGGTGGGAGGTGCCGATGCTTAAGGTGCCATCTACACTCCCGCTCAAGTTGGAGAGGGAGCGCTGGATATCTGCCATCTCATCCAGCATGTGGTGAGCACGTGGCAGTAGTTGCAGCCCCGCTTCGGTAAGAGATATGCTCTTACCAATACGATCAAACAGCCGCACCCCTAAGCTGGATTCCAGTGCGGCTATCCGTTTACTAACTGCCGGTTGAGTTAGATATAATTGAGATGCAGCGGTTGAAAATGAGCCGCTCTCGGCCACTGCAACAAAAGTGCTTAACTCGTCTATTTTCACGGTAGTTAGTTTATCATTCCAGAAAGGAATGGTAAATATAAAAAAGATGAATTTGTTTTATGTTTTAGCAGGGCATAAAATCCCTACATTAATCTGAACAATACGATAGGGGTCGACAATATGGCTGCAAAAACTCTTTATGACAAAATTTGGGAGGAGCATCTGGTACGCAGTGATAAGGATGGCACTGGGCTGCTCTATATAGATCGTCAATTGGTGCATGAGGTGACCTCACCTCAGGCCTTTGAGGGGCTACGTATCTCTGGGCGCAGACCGTGGCGACCAGGTGCAACTATCGCTACTCCAGATCACAATGTGCCCACCTTGGGGCGGGCGGAAGGTATCAGCGACCCGGTGGCGCGCCTGCAGGTTGAGACCTTAGGGGATAATTGTAGAGAGTTCGGGATCACCGAGTTTGGTATGGATGATATCCGCCAGGGGGTGGTGCATGTGATGGGGCCGGAGCAGGGGGTAATCCTGCCGGGAATGACGGTGGTGTGTGGTGATTCGCATACCGCTACCCATGGGGCATTTGGCGCGCTGGCGTTTGGTATCGGTACCTCGGAGGTGGAGCATGTGCTCGCTACCCAGTGTTTGATTCAGAAGAAGTCGAAAAGTATGCTGGTGCAGGTGGATGGTGAGCTTGGCCTAGGGGTGACAGGTAAAGATATTATTCTGGAGGTGATCGGTCGGATCGGCACCGCTGGTGGCACCGGTTATGTCATTGAGTTTGCTGGTGAGGCGATCCGTAACCTCTCAATGGAGGGGCGAATGAGTGTCTGCAATATGGCTATAGAGGCGGGCGCACGTGCCGGTCTGGTGGCGGTAGATGAGAAGAGCATTGATTATGTGAATGGTCGCCCCTATGCCCCCAAGGGAGAACAGTGGGAGCAGGCGGCCACGGTGTGGCGGCAGCTCAAGAGTGATGAGGGGGCTGAGTTTGATTTGATGATAGAGCTAGATGCCGCTGCGATTGAGCCACAGGTGACCTGGGGTACCTCACCAGAGATGGTGCTGCCGATATCTGGCAGGGTGCCGGATCCGGCTGCCGAGAGTGATCAAACCAAGGCGGAGGGGCTGCACCGTGCCTTGGAGTATATGGGGCTAGAGGCGGGGACACCGCTTGTTGAGATCACTCCGGATCATATCTTTATCGTCTCATGCACCAATGGTCGGATCGAGGATCTACGGGCTGCTGCGGCTGTAGCCAAGGGGCGCAAGGTAGCGGATAGTGTCGTCCAGGCGCTGGTGGTGCCAGGCTCTGGTTTGGTTAAACAGCAGGCTGAAGATGAGGGACTGGACAAGGTTTTTATCGACTCAGGGTTTGAGTGGCGTGAACCTGGCTGCTCTATGTGTCTAGCGATGAATGCTGATCGGCTAAAACCAGGAGAGTCCGGCGATGGCGGTTGCCGCTGCGGTAACTGGTCATTTCACTGACGTGCGGGAGTTATAAAATGGAAAAATTTAGCAGTTTTACCGGAGTGGTGGCGCCACTTGATAGAGCCAATGTCGATACCGATGCGATTATCCCAAAGCAGTTTTTAAAATCTATTAAACGTACCGGTTTTGGCCCATACCTGTTCGATGAGTGGCGCTATTTAGATCATGGTGAGCCGGATATGGATTGTACCAATCGCCCTCTAAATATGGAGTTCATGCTGAACGATGAGCGTTATCGACAGGCCAAGGTGTTACTGGCACGGGATAACTTTGGCTGTGGCTCTTCGCGTGAGCACGCCCCTTGGGCATTGGCCGATTATGGGTTTCGGGTGATTATTGCGCCAAGTTTTGCCGATATTTTTTTTAACAACAGCTTCAAAAATGGTATCTTGCCGATAAAATTGGATAGTGCGGTGGTAGACAACCTCTTCCTGCAGGCGAGCGGCGAGCAGGCGCTGGAGATGACGGTAGATCTGGAGTCTCAGGAGTTGCGTTCAGTTGGTGGTGAGACGGTTCCATTTGAGGTGGATGAGTTTCGTAAACAGTGTCTGCTTGAGGGGTTGGATGATATTGGTCTGACCCTGCAACATAGTGATGAGATCAAGGCATTTGAACAGCGGCGACGGGAACAGGCACCGTGGATTTTTAACGGTTAAATAGTAATAGATTCAGGAAAAAATTATGAGTAAAAAAGTTCTAGTACTGCCGGGTGATGGTATAGGGCAGGAGATTATGGCCGAGGCGGTAAAGGTGTTGGAGTGCCTGCAAACCAATTTTGGCCTTGAGG
>CBFDBF010000122.1:0-5527 GCA_965602975.1 uncultured Gammaproteobacteria bacterium
CATCTTTAGTGGCCAGTTCAGTCAGAGAGTTGATGCCCACGTAGTAGTGGGGGAATTCTGCTACACCTTGCGGATGCATAATTTGGTTTCCTTCTGCTTAATCCGGCCATCTCCAGTGGTCATTACAACACCGCTGGAGCGGTCGGGATAGTTATATCTTTAGCTACTATTCGCTAATTCCCATGCTGGCAGCGACGATCTCGCGGCCACCGTTTTTCATCCACTCATCGGCTGCCTGGGCGTAGTTGACCACCTCACTCATGGCTGAATCAAAGCCAAACATCTGATAGGGGATGCCGAGGGAGTCCAGGGTGTCCTGCATATAGCCCATGCCACGAGTTACGTTAGGACCACCGCGTCCAATTACCACATAGAGCGGTTGTGGGCCGTTGGTGTTGAAGTGATCACGCAGGGCGTCAGCCATGGCACGGAAGGTCTCGTAGATATCGGTATTGTTAGCCTTACCGCCGATGATAAATAGCACGTTGGACTGCTTTAGCCAATATTTATATACGATCCGGCTGATGTCATGCATCTTGGCGTATGGCGGGTTGCCGCCAAAGTCGGAGGATATGGTTGCAGCATCGCCCAACAGCTCTGTTACCAGGGCGTTAGCACCACCGCCAAAGGTCATGGCGCTGATGCTGCCTTCATCGTTGATGACGAATACATCAGACTGTCCCTGGTAGGTGCGCAGGGAGTTCACTTCCAGCTCAAAGTCGGAGTAGCTGGAGGTGTCCAGATCCTCCGGCAGGCCGAGTCGCTTGGTATTTGGATCGTCCCCGTCGAAGGCGCATTTGAAGTCACATGCCAGCGGTATCAGACGGCCTTTGGCGTTACGCGACATACGGATCGGGTTTAGCTCCAGTGTGGTCATGCCGTAGTTGTGGAACAGATCCCACAGCTTGGGTAGATTCTGTACCAGCGGGCTGACCAGCTCCTTAGGGGCGCCCAGTTTGTGCAGGGCGTTGGAGATGACAAACCCCTTAAGTCCGGTGAGTGGATCGAACGGGATACGGGCGATCTTCTCCGGTGGTAGCTCCTCGATCTCCATGCCACCGTGGTGGGTCAGGGTGATCATAGGTGCGCGAAATTCTGTACTGTCGGTTAGAGAGAAGTAGATCTCATACTCTGCCGGAACGCTGCCCTCAAAGGTTACACCCTCTGCCTTGGAGTGGGTGTTGTTGTGGAAGTGCTCGGCAAAATATAGCCGCGCCTTCTCCTGCATGGCAGTGGAGAGGTCTTTGGCTCTGCCGAGTAGTCCGGCCTTGCCCTTTTTCCCCACGCCACCTTTGAACATAGGCTTGATGAATACCTCACCATGTCGCTCAATTAGCCCTTTGACCTCTTCATTTGTTGCCTCTGGGCCCAACACTTCAGATGTAGGGAAGTCTACATATTTAAGGAGTTTAGAACCCCAGTACATGCCTGTTATCTGCATTCTCGTTTGCTCCTAGATGCCAGTTTCTGTAACGGTCTTTTGTACCGTTTCGATGGTTTTATCAAGTAGTTTCTGCTCTTCCGGGGTGAGATCAAACTCAAGGATTTTCTCTATCCCGTTACCACCGATAACGGTGGGTACACCGACAAACAGGCCATCGATACCATACTCACCCTCACACAGGGCGGCGGCGGTGATGACCCGCTGTTTATCTTTGATGAAGGCCTCTGCCATCTCGATTACAGAGGCGGCCGGGCTGAAGTAGGCGCTGCCGTTGCCGAGTAGTTTGACCACCTCTGTACCAGCCTCCTGGGTGCGCTTAATCACAGCATCGATCTTCTCCTGTGACAGGAGTGCAGTGAGGGGGACACCACCCACGTTGGCGGTGCGAATCAGCGGCAGCATCTCTGGGCCGTGTCCACCCATAACCATGCCGGATACATCCTGTACCGATAGGCCGGTCTCCATAGCGATAAAGGTGCGGAAGCGACCGCTATCCAGGGCACCAGCCATGCCGATAATCTGCTGTTTGGGCATGCCGGAGTATTTGTGGAAGGCGTAGACCATCGCATCCAGTGGGTTGGTAGTGAGGATGACGAAGGCGTTTGGAGCCACCCGTTTTACGTTCTCGGCGACATCCTGCATTATCTTGAGGTTGGTACCGAGTAGATCTTCCCGCGTCATGCCCGGTTTTCTCGCCAGGCCGGCGGTGATCATGATCAGGTCGGCATCGCGGATATCTTCATAGTCAGAGCTACCACTTAGGCGGGCATCGTAGCCGTCGTGTGGGCGCAGAGCCATCATATCGAGCGTCTTGCCCTTCACCTGCCCCTCCATCTGTGGGATATCCAGTACTACGATATCTCCTAACTCTTTCTGTGCCGCGAGTAGTGCTAAAATACCGCCAATCTGGCCGCCGCCAATTAGTGCAATCTTTTTTCTGGACATAGTCTGTATTCCTCAAGATGAGAGTTTGCTGTCCGATTTTAGACAGGCAGATCATACAAACCCCGATTTTGGCAAAAAGCGGCGGGCAATTGCAACCCATAGAGCACAAATTAATCTATGGGTTGCCTAAAAAAGATCGTTACCACTGGAGAGATTGCCGCCGGTTCCGCTGCTGCTACCAGGGGTGCGCCCGGTTCTAAATACCTCAGAGATGGCTCCTTTGTAGTCTTTGCCGACACGGCGCCCGGTGGTTGGGCTGATCCGTATCTGCACCATGCCCGGGGGTATTATAAGCGGCTGCTCTTCGACTCCTTTGAGTGCCTGCTCCATATATTTGATCCAGGCTGGGAGTGCGGCGCGTCCACCAACTTCACCTCTGCCCAGAGGTTTTGATGAGTCGAATCCGACCCAAGCGATGGCCACCATAGAGCGGTGAAAGCCATTAAACCAAGCATCACGCTGCTCATTGGTGGTGCCGGTCTTACCAGCTAGATCGTTACGGCCGAGGGATTTGGCGCGGGTGGCGGTGCCCCGTTTTACTACATCCCGCATCATGGAGTTCATAAGATAGTAGTTCTGTGGGGAGATCACCCTGGGGGCGATACGTTTGGCAGTTTTACTTGTTACGCTACTTTTGGATTCTATTGCAGCGTCACTTTTTACGCTAGCTTTAACTGAGGCTAGCTGCTTTTTTGTAGCAGTCTGTTTGCACTCGGTGCAGACCCGTAGTGGGTTAGCTTGGTAGAGGATGTGTTCTTGGCTATTCTCGATCCGCTCTATAAAGTAGGGCTCAACTCGAAACCCGCCATTGGCCAAGATGGAGTATCCAGCCGCCATCTGTAGCGGGGTAACTGTGCCGCTGCCGAGGGCTAGCGAGAGGTTGCGGGGCAGTTTGTCTGGGTCGAAGCCAAATTTTGCTATATGTTTTAGGGCATGTTTTACCCCCATGGAGCGCAGCAGGCGGATTGAGACCATGTTGCGTGATTTGGTGAGGGCGTAGCGTAGTCTGGTTGGGCCGAAAAACTCCCCACTGTAGTTTTTTGGGCGCCACGCGCCCTCTAGCCTAGCATCGTCGACCACTACCGGTGCGTCATTGATCAGGCTAGAGGCGGTGAATCCAGACTCCAGGGCAGCAGAGTAGATGAATGCCTTGAAGCCTGAGCCGGGTTGCCGCTCTGCCTGGATGGCGCGGTTGAATTTACTATGGTGGTAGTCATATCCTCCAACGAGGGCGGTTATTGCGCCACTATCCGGGAGCACGGAGATAAGCGCCCCTTCGACCGCAGGTATCTGTGCTAGACGCCAGCTGATACCTTTTTCTGTAGTCTCTTTGTGGAGACGAACTATATCTCCAGCCTTGAGCATGTCGGACGCTTTTTTCGGCTTTTTGCCACGACCATTCCTATTGATGTAGCGTTGTGCCCATTTTAGTCCATCCCACTCTATCTTTTGACGTTTACCTGCACCAAGATAGGCTATGGCTGATCTCTCTTCCACCTTTAGTATCAACGCCGAGGGCAGGTCTCCAACCCGTTTGTGTTGCTGGAGAAGTGCATCCCACGCTGCGTCATCTTTTTGTACAGAGAGGTCGACTTGCGCCTCAGCTCCGCGGTAACCGTGGCGTTGATCATACTCTTGGAGTGCTATTCTGACTGCGTGGTTGGCGGTGGTCTGGAGTCTGCCATCCAGGGTGGTTATGACTCGTAGCCCCATAATATAGGCATCTTCACCATACTTTTTCACCATCTTGGCGCGCACCATCTCCGCCAAATATGGGGCCTCTATATCTGCTTTGGTGGCGTGTATTTTGGCTGAAATGGGGGCGTCTATGGCGGCTTGATGCTCCTCCTCAGAGATGAAGTCTATATCCAGCATTCTGTTCAAGACGTAGCCTCTGCGCGCCATGGCACGCTTTGGGTTAGAGATGGGGTTGTCACGAGATGGTGCCTTGGGGAGCCCGGCGATCATGGCGATCTGGGCTAGATTGAGCTGGTCTACATGTTTGTTATAGTAGACCTCGGCAGCCGCTTCGATGCCGTAGGTGCGATTGCCGAGATAGATCTTGTTGAAATAGAGCTCCAATATCTCCTCTTTACTAAGTTTTCGCTCAATCTGCAGCGCCAGCAGGATCTCATTGATCTTACGTTTGAAAGTTTTCTCTCGGCTGAGGAAGAAGTTGCGTGCAACTTGCATGGTGATGGTGCTACCACCCTGACGCTTCTCTCCAGTGCGTAGTAGCTTAATGCCGGCGCGGATGATCCCTTGGTAATCTACTCCCGGGTGGTCAAAAAAACGGTCATCCTCAGCAGCCAGTATAGCCTGGATCATCTGCTCAGGAGCTTGAGCATAGGATATTGGAATACGGCGCTGCTCGCCAAATGCCGCTATCAGATCGCCCTGTTTAGAGTAGACGCGTAGTGGCACCTGCAGCTCAATTTCCTGTAAGCTATCTGTAGAGGGGAGGTCTGGCAGAAGATAGATATAGACGCCGAGCAGTGCTATGACAGCTCCAGTAACTCCTAGCATGGTTAGTGTCAGGATGAATAAGATCAGTTTTTTGAGCCACTTCATGCGCGTTTCCGTAGGGTTTTAGGGAAGTTTCATTCGATAGGTGGATTATACAATAAAGTGATCATGGTAGCAGAATTTGACAAAACAGGCGTTTTATTGGATAAAGTACTTCACAAGAAATTCATTTACTGCTATATAGTTAAGCTACTTTGTTAAAGAAAAACCTTTAACTTAGACTATAATACTAATTTGTAGGGATAAGGATAGGCAGATGTTACCCTTTTTGCGTGCTAAAAAAGCGGAAATGATTGGTCTGGACATCAGTTCAACGGCCATTAAGCTATTAGAGTTGAGCCTCGCTGGAGGGCGCTCTAGTGGGCGCTATCGAGTGGCCAGCTATGCAGTGGAGCCGCTACAGGCCAATGCTGTGGTAGAGAAGAATATCGCCGATATAGAGGCGGTAGCAGAGTCTATCAGGAGTGTGGTGCGGCGTTCCGGTACCAGCATTAAGAGTGCCGCGGTTGCGGTCTCCGGATCAGCGGTGATTACCAAGACCATCGCCATGTCTGCTGGGTTGTCGGATCAGGAGATGGAGGCTCAGATTCAGTTAGAGGCCGATCAGTATAT
>CBFDBF010000123.1:0-5525 GCA_965602975.1 uncultured Gammaproteobacteria bacterium
TCAGATCTCACCTCCACAAGGTAGTCAAACTTGCTTTTGCCTAAGTAAATTGGAATCACCCCCAACGCCTCACGCAGCCGCAGTTGCGCCTTGCGTGGTTCGATACTCTTTGGCGCACGATACTCCTGCACATGAACCCAGAGTTTTTCCCCCGCATAGAGATCTACTGCCACTGCATACTCCGGCAGATCGGCATCGTAGAGACGATAACAAGAGACATCGTCACGTCTGCACCAGCGTGCTAGATGTTTGCGATTTTTACGCAATCTATTAGCCAATCCGGCAGCGCCATCGCTGCGCTTCTCTAACGGCAGAGGGGCAGGAAATCTACGCTCGACTACATACCACTCTGGATCTATCTCAAAGTGGAGCAGCTTGCACTCAATCGGCCCGTTATAGAGAGAGTGGATCTTTTTAGCACGAATCCCCATGCTCTTGCCAAGATCGGAGTTGCCGGTAAACAGTGCCGCCCGCCAACCGCTAAAACGCTGCCGTAACATCTCCCCAAATCTTGCATAGAGAGCAGCAAGATCGGAATCCCCCCCCATCCGCTCACCATAGGGTGGATTGGCCACTACCAAACCGGCCGTAGCCGCCTCTGGTGGAGCTGCCGCTCCCAACTCCCTCTGTCCTATCTTCACCTGCCAGCTCAGGCCAGCATGGGCCGCATTATCCTGCGCAGAGCGTACTGCTTTAGGGTTGTGATCATAGCCAACAATAGTAGGCATCTGCTCCAGACCCTGTTCCCGCCTACTCTCAGCCTCATCCAGAAGCTGCTGCCACAGCACAGCATCGTGCTGTTTCCACTCTGAAAAACCCCAACGGCTGCGCAGCAGACCGGGGGCGATATCTGCGGCCATCATGGCGGCTTCGATCGGTAGCGTGCCCGAACCACACATAGGATCAACCAAGCTACCACCATTTTGGGCAATCTCCGGCCAACCGGCCCGCAGCAGGATAGCTGCCGCTAGATTCTCCTTCAGCGGCGCACCGAGACCATCGACACGATAGCCACGACGGTGCAGTGACTCACCGGCCAAATCTAAACTCACCGTCGCCTCATCCCGCAGTAGATATAGATTAATCCGAATATCCGGCTGTTCAGTATCTATCGATGGGCGCTCTCCCTGCTGCTCTCGAAACTGATCGACAATCGCATCCTTCACCTTGAGTGCCCCGAAGTGGATATGGTTGATGGTGGTGCGATAGATGTTAAAATCGACTGCAAAGGTCTGCTCTACATCGAAATGCTCCTGCCAGGATACACCCTGCACTCCGGCATAGAGCTCTTCGGGTGAGGCGGCTGCAAAAGTGGCCAGCGGCAGCAGTATCCGGTTTGCAGTGCGTGACCAGAGAGCGGCTCGATAGGCGGTCTCCAGAGTACCACTAAACCGCGCGCCCGCTCTGGTTTCAGCGACATCGGTCGCCCCCAACGCCCGCAACTCATCCACTAACAACAGCTCCATATGTTTGGGGGTAGTGGCGATAAACTGTTGTGTGCTCATAAGTAGGTATTTACTGTTGAAAACGGTATTTGGGTTATTATATCGCCATTACATCCACTATTCCCGCTATCTATGAAAACTTGGCACGTATATATCGTCCGCTGCGCTGATGACAGCCTCTATACTGGCATCGCCAAAGATGTAGCACGCCGTATTGAAGAGCATAATAGTGATGACCGCCTGGCGGCACGTTACACCAGAGGACGCCGCCCGGTAACGCTGCTCTACAGCGAGGAGTACGCCACCCGCTCAGAAGCGAGCAAGCGGGAGTGTGTGATTAAACAGATGAAGCGGTGGGAGAAAAAAGCTCTGATAAGTTGATCTGTTTCCCGCCATAGATAGCACAGTGGCGCCGTTCTACTGCACCATCTGAACAGACTGCTATATCTCACTCCTAGCGGCAGCTATCCCCTCGCCGATGGTGACGGAACAGCTATTCAGCAGCATCTGCCAGCCCGCTGTTCTGAGTACCGACCTAAGGCAACTCTTCTGCCGAACTCGATCCAGAGGTACAAAACCGTCTCTGCCACCGATGGCAGACGCTTTCTACGCACCAGCTCAGTCAATTGACAATTATCAATTGTTGTGAGAATTTACTTATAATATCACTCCAGTGAATATAGGCCGCTTAGAGCTAGAAAACAGCTAGGATATCGAGGAGAAACCATGATCACCAGCAAACCAGAATACAATGTCGACCATAACCAGATGAAACTGGCCACCATCCCCCACGATATCCTGCTATTCAACCTCATCGGTAACCATATCCTGATCCAGGTGCTAGTAGGCGGCATGGCCAACAGCTTCCCTTTTCTGCTGCTCATCCCGCCGACGATCTCCATCTCTCTGATCTGGTACACCCTGTGGCGCGCTGGCAAATCCCCCCAATGGGACACCCCTTTCATCCAGTGCCACTGGGCCATAGCCGCTAAACGCACCCGGCTGTTCCTGGTCATGCTCGGCGTCCTCGCTATAGCCACCATTTTAGCCGCCATTGCCCACTTCCAAATGGGCATAATGCAAGAGGCGGCCATAGCTGTGGTGGTCGGATGCGGCCTGCTTCCAGTGATGGTGACCATGCTGATCATAATCATGATGGAATCAGAGGCCCTGCACATGGCTAAACACAGAAGGGCTCCAAGTTGCCTGGGGATTCTGGATGAGAAAGACGCCATCCAGTCGGCAACAGATGAAGTTTCCGAGGCTGCCTGAAGCTGCGGTTAGTACTTATTGATTAGGAGGATCAAGGTCAGAGATGAATTGTTTCTAATATTCAGAGAGTATTGCTCTCTGACCAGATTTTTCTCGGTTTTTCCGGTTTTTTATACCTTACAGCTACCATGCTTTTTGAACGGCAACTTGTGAAAACAGTGTAGACAAGACAAGCCCCAATGTAATGAACAAAAAAAACAAAACTAAGGCCCTATTTTTGGAATTTAGCCCAGATAAAACCAGAATAAATGCAGCACCCCCATTAGACACTACACCCATACTCACCACGCCCCATGGGAATACACCACTCTCAGCTAATGGAATACCGAAAGAATAACCAACAAGCAATGCCAAAATAGCTACGCCGTATAACCGGAAAAACTGTGATGAGTTAGCTTTTATGTTTGTAACCATTTCAAGCTTTTCCTTTGATACAAACAAAAATGGAATCGCTACTAAAACGAGTGTAACTACAATCTTTACTAATAAAAGAAGTGATATCCAGGACATTTGGGCTCCTTATTCCTCAAAATACATGTCATAGCGTTGGCGTTTGCGGCATATTTTGAGCGGCCAAGCCGCAAAAAAACCGTCTAGTGAGTGTCACTAGCGATGTAATACGCCCTTGTTAAAAGGCATTAATTAAACCCATTATTAATAAAATAAAGAATAAGATTACACTCACGATTGATACCAATTGACTTAGAAAGTTATTCTCTCCCCTCTTCTGCTTATTAAGCTCATCTACTAATGATTTTGAAAAAACAAATAAACCTATAGCTGGTAACAACACAGGTAATTCATTAAAAGCAAAAACCATATAATCATGTATTTCGTCCCGATACAATATTCGTAAAAGAAAATATAGGATAATAATGCCTGCCAATACAAGCCACATCATAATATCCTTGAGGTTAATTCTTTTTTTCTCCGGCATTATCTTGACGCCTTATAACGCTTAGCATATGGAGCTGGTATAAAGCGCCAGCGTAATACCAGTCCCAGCCACACTAGCGGCGAACATGACACTATTATTATGCGTTAATTTATGGAATAGATATATGTTTGACCCAAAATGATGTAGACCAATCTGATAATCATGGCCAGAGAATTTTTTCTCTAATATTAGAGAATATTGCTCTCTGGCCAGGTTTTTCTTGGCGGCAGGGTCGGAAGTAGTTTACCTGCTACCAGAATGGCAAGTGGAATTAAGCTGGTGAGTCTGAGCCCATTTAACTTTTGACATTCGTTAAATCTCTCTTCCATTTTAACTTCTTCTCTATGGATGAAATAATCATCCCTGCAATATCTTTACCTGTAGCGGATTCAATCCCCTCAAGTCCTGGAGATGAATTTACTTCAAGTAAAAGAGGACCAGATTTAGACCTGATGATATCTACACCTGCTACTTGCAAACCTAAAGTTTTTGCTGCCTTAATTGATAATATTCGTTCTTCACGTGTAATTTTAACTACAGATGCAGTTCCACCCTGATGTATATTTGCACGAAACTCTCCTGGCGCTGCTGTTCGTTCAATAGAGGCTACTACTTTTCCATCAATGACAAAGCATCGCAAATCTTTACCGTTAGCTTCTTTAATAAACTCCTGTACAAGGAGGTTCGCTCTAAGAGATTTGAAAGCATTTATCACACTTTCAGCAGCTTTTTTTGTTTCAGCTAAAACAACACCTCGACCTTGGGTTCCTTCTAGAAGCTTAACAATTAACGGTGCGCCGCCAACCATCTCAATAAGGTCATTTGTATCCATAGGCGAATTAGCAAATCCAGTAGTTGGTATATCAATACCGCCTTTGAGCATAAGCTGCAATGAAAACAGCTTATCTCTTGATTGAGAAATAGCAGAAGAAGAGTTTGTTGTATAAATCCCCATGCTTTCAAATTGACGAGTCAACGCTGTTCCGTAAAAGGTGACACTTGGCCGAATTCGTGTGATTACGGCATCAAGATCATTAAGTAATTTGCCGCCTCTATAATGTGCTTCAGGCTCGAGCGCATCAAGCTTCATGTAACATTGCTTAATGTTTAGAAACAACATTTCATGCCCGCGTTCATCACCTGCTTCGAGCAATCTTTGATTGCTATACAGCGTTTCATTGCTTGCTAGCAAGCCAATCTTTAAACCACTCTTTTTTGTTTCTTTTTTACCATAATGTGTCTTTATTAATGTATCGGTTACCTCACCTAGCGTGCAGCTCAATGAGGGGTCGACAATGACACGATCAATCATAGCCTCGCGCCCCAACAACATCCTAAAGCCCATCGAATCCCGATTTGCCAATGTAAGTTCTATATCCCAAACCTGCTCTCCAAGTTTTATAGGAGAACTGACTACAAAGCGTGTTTCAGATATTCCACTTGAGCTTTTAACCACCCTTTTGTCAATAACAGGTCGCTCACATCTAATTACAGTTCGACGATTATTTTGAATAGGGTGAATCTCAAAGCTAACCCAAGCTTCACCTTCACGGCGAAATGGATGGATATTAAATGCATGTATAGATGATGTTTTAGCGCCGGAGTCTACTCTTGCTTTAATTGCTGGAATTCCCAGTTCAGGGAAGGAGCACCACTCTTCACTACCAATAACTAATTTAGAATTTAATTCATTCAATTTATTAATACCTTAAATAATATTATAGAAAAAGCTAACGTTACGGTAATGAACCTAAACTAGCACCACTGTTGTAGACTCGTTTACGCACATATTTTTCCGGTGATTGGTAGCCCAACCCAGAGTGAGCAATTGTGGCTACGAACCCTACAATCACTGAACGGTTTATGATCCT
>CBFDBF010000124.1:0-5481 GCA_965602975.1 uncultured Gammaproteobacteria bacterium
GACACCTCACCACTACGATTGATCATCTCCACTCCGCAGACCAGGTCCCAGGTCTCACTCCCAAAAGCTCCAGCATTCAGCGCCAAGGCGCCACCCATAGTACCGGGAATACCGGCCAGAAAATCGGCCCCACAGAGACCATTGCGGGCAGCAAACCTGGCCACTCTGGCACTGGCCACCCCCGCCTCTACTCGCAGACCAGTAGCACCCTCTAGCTCTATTGCATCCAGACTCCCCTGCGTAGCAATCACGGTGCCACTAAAGCCACCATCCCGTACCAATATGTTGCTACCCAAACCGAGCCATAACAGCGGCTCTGTAGCCGGTAGCTGACTCAAAAAATTAGCCAGATCAGCGCTATCTGCTGGGGAATAGAAACGGCGTGCCGGACCACCCACCCTCCAACTGGTGTGTTTGGACAACGGCTCGTCATACAGCATCTCTCCAGCCACCACTCTATCTGCCGACGCCATCATGCTGCACCTCCAGAGAGAGCCTGCGGCAACTTGGCGGCAACTGCGCCAATATCCCCAGCTCCAAGCAGAAGAACAATATCTCTATCCTGTAGCAGCCCGGCCAACACCTCCGGCAGCTCCTCTAAGGTGGAAACAAATATCGGATCAACCTGCCCCCGCAGACGGATTGCCCGACTCAGGGCGCGTCCATCAGCACCTGTAATCGGCTCTTCACCTGCTGCATAGACCTCGGCCAACAGCAGCAGATCGGTCTGCGATAGCACTTGCGTGAAATCCTCAAACTGCTCCTGAGTACGGCTATAGCGATGTGGTTGAAACACCATAACTACCCGTCTACCTGGCCACCCCTCACGTACTGCGGTCAAAGTAGCCGCCACCTCCCGCGGATGGTGACCATAGTCATCTACCAACATCACCTCACCGCCCTCGATGGGGCAGTGCTCTGTCACCTGAAAGCGGCGACCGATCCCCTGAAACTGCTCCAGTGCCCGCCCGATCTCCTCTCTGCTCACCCCGAGCTCTCGCGCCACGGTTATAGCCGCCAGCGCATTGAGGATATTATGGCGACCAGGCAGATTCAGAGTTACCCGCAGCGGCTCTTCACCGTTGGAGAAGCGGATGGAGAAGATGCTCTTTAGCCCTCGCTGTTCGATATCGAACGCCTGTAGATCAGCCTCCTGCTCAATCCCGTAAGTGAGCAGTGGACGTGATATCTGCGATAGCATCCCCCGCACCTCGGCATCATCTACGCAGAGAATGGCGTGACCATAGAATGGGAGATGGTGCAGAAACTCGATAAAGGCTCCACGCAGACGGTTGAAATCCCCACCGTAAGTAGACATATGGTCCGCATCTATATTGGTCACTATAGCCATCATCGGCTGTAGATAGAGGAAAGAGGCATCACTCTCATCTGCCTCCGCCACCAAAAACTCACCCCTGCCCAGACGGGCGTTACTCCCAGCACTGTTGAGCCGACCACCGATCACAAAGGTGGGGTCCAGCTCGCCCTCTGCCAGCAGACTGGCGGTCAGACTGGTGGTGGTAGTCTTGCCGTGCGTCCCGGCTACAGCGATACCAAAACTAAACCGCATCAACTCCGCCAGCATCTCTGCCCGCGGCACTACCGGAATAAGGGCTGCATGGGCCGCCTCCACCTCCGGGTTATCCTCTTGCACCGCACTGGAGACCACTACCGCATCGGCATCTACTATGTTCTCTGCATGGTGGCCGATCACCACCACTGCCCCCTGCCGCTCCAAACGCTCGACCACCGCCCCCCGTTTCCGGTCAGAACCTGAGACCCGGTAACCGAGGTTCAGCATCACCTCTGCAATCCCGCTCATGCCGACCCCACCGATCCCAACAAAGTGGATGTGCTTGACCCGCCCCATACTCTCCACCGCATGGCGTAGCCGGATGTCATCTCTGCCATTCATCTACGCAACACCTCCTCACAGACGTTGGCGGCCATCTCCGTGGCCTCGGCCTGCGCCAGTGTGTGGGCAGCCACGGCCATAGCAGTCAAACCTGCACGATCGGAGAGCAGTTCCGTTAGCTCTGCAGCCAGGCGCTCTGGGGTCAACTCCTCTTGTGGCAACAACTGTGCCGCCTGGGCGGAGGTTAGATAGGCCGCATTGTGGGTCTGATGATCATCTACTGCATACGGATATGGCACCAGAATAGAGCCAACTCCAGCCGCAGCCAGCTCCGATATGGTCAACGCCCCGGCACGACAGAGCACCAGATCGGCCCAACTGTAAGCCGCTGCCATATCTGTAATAAACGGCTCCACTTCCGCCTCTACTCCGCTTGCAGTATAGGCCTCTCTAGTCGTCTCCAGCTTCTGCCTGCCAGCCTGATGCCGCACCAGTGGACGCTGCTCCCCATCCAATAGCGCCAAGGACGCCGGAACCATCTCGTTCAGTATCTGTGCCCCCTGCGATCCACCTATAATCAGCAGCCGTGGTCGACCCTCGCGTCCAGCCATCCGCTGGGCTGGTGGAGCTAACTGTATAATTGTGGAGTTGACCGGATTGCCTATAGTCTCTGCTCCACTAGCACTGTCAAAGCTATCGGGGAAGGCCTGCAATACTCGACTAGAGATATGGGAGAGCCAGCGGTTAGTCATACCGGGGATGGAGTTCTGCTCATGGATAACCAGCGGGATACGCAGCAGACGAGCTACAACCCCACCCGGTCCGGTAACAAAACCTCCCATCCCTAACACCAGAGCAGGGCGGGTACGTAACAGAATACGCAGCACCTGTAACATCGCCCAGAGTATTTTGAACGGCGCCAGTAGCCGCTGCAACAGACCCTTGCCCCGCAGCCCTTGAATAGAGATCCACTCACTGCGAAACCCGGCATCCGGAACGATCCGCGCCTCAAACCCACCCCTGCCACCGAGCCAGAACGGATCAAACCCACGACGGCGCAGCTCCCGCGCTACCGCCAGTGCAGGAAAGATGTGTCCGCCGGTGCCTCCGGCCATAACCATTATGCGTGTGCCCATCGAACCTGCCCCGCTGCTGTTACTGGATCCTTTTTTCGAACCTCATAATCGACTCGCACCAGTATGGCGATCACCATACAGGCGACGATAATACTGTTACCTCCGTAGCTCATAAATGGCAGAGTTAACCCCTTAGTTGGTAGCAGCCCGACATTTACTCCGATATTGATAAATGCCTGGAGACCGATCCAGAGACCAAAACCTTGAGCGATATAAGAGGCGAAACGCATCTGATAACGCTCTGCCCTGGCTCCAATCCGCAAGGCGCGCCAGATGATCACCCCAAAGGTGGCGATAATCAGCAGCACTCCAACCAGACCAAGCTCCTCACCGATCACCGCCATCAAAAAATCGTTGTGCGCCTCCGGCAGATGAAACTGTTTCTGAATACCGTTACCCAATCCAACCCCAAACCACTCACCCCGCCCAAAGGCGATCAACGCCTGCACCAGTTGATAACCGCTATCTTGAACATCTGCCCACGGATCCATAAAGGTGACCAGCCGCTGCATCCGGTATGGCTCAAAGATCGCCAGAGCGACCATGGAGAAACCAGAGATAGTGATCAACAATAGAAACTGCCAGACTGGCACCCCACCCATAAACAGCATCCCTAAGGCGGTAATGATCAACAGCGCCGTAGTGCCATAATCGGGCTGCTGGATAATCAAAAAAGAGGCGAGACCCAATAACATTGCAGGCTTGGCTACTCCCCAGAGCGTATGCCGTACCTCCATCTGCCGCCGCACTAGATAACCGCCAAAATAGATCACCAGAAAAAACTTCATAAACTCAGAACTCTGCAGGGTAAAGGGGCCTAGCGGAATCCATCTGGTGGCATGGTTCACCTCACGCCCAACCCCTGGTACCAACACCAGGGCCAGTAGAATCAACCCAAAAACATAGAGCGGCATACCAACACGCTCCCAGATATCTATCGGGATCTGGCTGATGACTATGGCCGCAGCCAGACCGATACCGATGGCAATAAGGTGGCGGATAACAAAATGGAATGGTGCGCTCTCTATCCGATGGAGTGAGGCTGAAGCGACCATCACAATACCCAACCCCAGTAACGCTACGGTCGCCGCGATCAAGATATAATCGAGATCTGGCAGCAGATTAATATCACCCTGAGTGGCTTGGGAGCGGCTATCCATGCACCAGCCTCCCAACGGCGGCAGCAAACCGCTCTCCACGCTGCTCAAAGCCGCTAAACATATCAAAACTGGCACAGGCTGGAGAGAGCAGTACCCGATCACCAGGTAGCGCCTGGGTCGCGGCAAGCTGCACCGCATCATCCATATCCTCAGCTATGAATAGAGGGACACTACCTGCCACTGTAGAGGCGATTTTAAGTGCATCCCTACCTAGCAGAACTGCCGCCCGTCCGGTCGCAGCCAGTGCCGACACCAGAGGTGCAAAATTGCCCCCCTTACACTCTCCTCCCAGCAGTATCACCGTGCGCCCATCGCCCGACTCAGCCATCCCATTAAGCGTCGCCACGGCAGCACCCACGTTTGTTCCTTTGGAGTCGTTGTACCACTTCACCCCATCCACCTCAGCCACCAGCTGAGTACGATGCGGTAGACCGCAGAAGTGGCGCAGGGTCGCCAGCATCGCTACTTGCGGTAATTTTAGTGCCGTTCCAATCGCCAGTGCCGCCAATGCATTGGCTATATTATGGCTACCTATAGTTAGTAGCTCAGCTGTATTCAATAATCGCTCTGCGCCAAAACAGATCCAGTCAACACCCTCTACTCTGCGGATACCAAAGGTGTCAGCATCCGGCTCACCCAGGGTAAAAAAGAGATCATTACCCTCACCCCTCCTCATCGCCATTACCCGTGGGTCATCCAGGTTAAATACTCGCGTCACAGCACCATCATAGAGACCAGCCTTAATGCTCGCATACTCCTCCAAGTCGCTATAACGATCCATGTGGTCGGCCGATATATTGAGCACTACCGCCACCTCTGGCTGCAGCGAAGAGAGCGTCTCCAACTGAAAACTAGATAACTCCAGCACGTAAAGCTCACTCTCCTTACGCAGCAGCTCCAGTGCCGGCTCACCCAAATTGCCGCCAACCTCTACCTCTAGCCCTGCCTGTGCCGCCATCTCACCCACCAAGGTGGTGACAGAGCTCTTGCCATTGGAACCGGTAATAGCGACGACTGGAGCGGCAGCCTCCGCTGCAAACAGCTCAATATCTCCCACTACCGATGCTCCCCGCTGCAGTGCTTGCTGAATCAGCGGCTCCTGTAGAGAGACACCGGGCGAGACTACCAACTGCTCCGCCTCGGCAAACAGTGCTGGAGAGAAGCCCCCCAGAAACAGAGCTACATCCGGCAGCTCCCGCTGTAGCTCCTCTAGCCCCGGCGGACTCTCTCTGCTATCGACCACCGCCACCTGGAGGCCACGAGCCGACAGATAGCGCGCGCAGGAGAGTCCAGTCTTGCCCAGACCGACGATCAGGATCTTGCCAACCCC
>CBFDBF010000125.1:0-5449 GCA_965602975.1 uncultured Gammaproteobacteria bacterium
AGGAGAGAGCAATGTATAAAACAGTCATGATGTTTATAACAAACTTACTGGTTTATACTTTGGCAGTTGCTGATAGAGGGGTGGTCAATGTCAAGAGCCATCATGGTGTAGCGGCTACAGCAGATCGTCTGGAGCAGGTGTTGGAGGCAAAAGGGATGACCCTGTTTGCCCGGATCGACCATGCAGCTGGTGCCGAGAGTGTTGGAAAAACGCGCCGTCCGACCGAGCTGGTTATTTTCGGTAACCCTAAAGTGGGTACTCCATTGATGCAGTGCGAGCAGACTGTAGCTATAGATTTGCCACAGAAAGCATTGATTTGGGAAGATGATGCAGGCCAGGTGTGGTTCTCATACAATGATCCTGCATACCTGTCTGAACGCCATGCCGTTCAAGGGTGTGAGGCGGTGGTAAATAAGATCAGTAATGCACTTACCAATTTTAGCCAAGCAGCTACAGCAGAGTAAGATAGGTTCTTCAGGGGTCTATACTATAGTGGTATGCGCCAAATAATACTGGATACAGAGACCACTGGTCTAGAGACGAAGCAGGGCCACCGTATCATCGAGATAGGGTGTGTTGAGCAGGTTGATCGTCGCTTGACTGGAAACAATTTCCAGCAATACTTACAGCCGGATCGAGAGATCGATGCAGCGGCGGCTGATGTGCATGGAATAGACAGTACATTTCTAGCGGATAAGCCCCGCTTTAGCGATATAGTCAGCGATTTTATCGACTATATCAGGGGTGCTGAGTTGATCATCCATAACGCCCCCTTTGATGTCGGTTTTATCAACTATGAGCTATCTCTTTTAGATGGTGATTGGGCACAGTTGTCCGACTACTGTAGCGTTACCGACACCCTGGCGATGGCGAAGAAGATGCATCCGGGGCAGCGTAACAGCCTGGATGCGCTCTGTCGGCGCTATGATATAGACAACAGCCATAGAGAGCTGCACGGGGCGCTACTGGATGCCGAGATTCTGGGTGATGTCTATCTCGCTATGACCGGCGGGCAGGCCGCTCTCGCTCTGGATGGTTTTGCCAGCGGTTTTCATGGTGAGCAGGAGGAGACTATTCGGCGACTGCCGAGTGAGCGTGCCCCCTTGAGTGTAATACGAGCTACTACAGCGGAGCTTAGCGCCCACGATTCTCGGCTAGAGGCCATCAGTGAGGGTGGTGTAGAGGCTCTCTGGAACAGCGATGCGGATAGCGGTTAAGCGTAAAGAGAGGCTCTTGAATCAGATAAACCTTCAGAGCTTGGATATAACAGATATACCCGCACCACCTAAGGGTGCGCTAGATGTTGTGCATGCCTGCAACCAAGATGAGATGGATGCGGCTCGTATTAGTGAGCTGGTTACTCAAGTTCCATCGTTGGCAGCAGAGTTGCTGCGTCTCTCTAACAGTGCCTATTTTGGTCTTGTCAGCGAAGTTGATTCTATCGCCAGAGCGGTAACTCTGATTGGACATAAGGCTCTGAGAAATATCGCCCTGTGTATAGCTATAAAATCGGCATTGAAGCCTGAGCAACTGCCTACTTTTCCGATATCTGAGTTTTGGGAGGCGGCGTTGCGGCGCGGGGTAAGTGCCCGTGTTCTTGCTGCAGAGACTACACAAGATAGAGATGCTGGATTTACCGTTGGTCTGCTGCAGGATTTTGGGTTGCTGGTTATGTTCTACCTTAATCCAAAGGTGATGCATGAGTGGGGCCGCCTCTCTGTGCTAACCCCCGATACCCAATATGGTCTGGAGCAGCAGCTATTCAGCATCACCCATGATCGAGTAGGTCTCCAGCTTGCTCAGGCCTGGGAACTGCCGGAGGAGATAGCGCAGACTATGGGACACAAGCATCAGCGTCTACTAGCTGCGAGTGATAATTCACCGTCTGAGCTGTGCAAACTGGCAGAGTGTGCTGATTGGATGGCTGCTGTATTTACCTCTGATGATAGAAGGGCTGCGGTAAGACAGAGCCGCGCCCTACTGGCAGATTACTACGGAATCTCGGCAGAACGGAGTGATCGACTGATGGAGCAGGTGGTTACAGGTATGCATGAGGCAGCTGCTGCCTTTGGCTTTGATGTTGGTCAGCAGGCCGATTATGCAGCATTGATAGGTGAAGCGAGTCTGCATCTGGTCGAGGATAATCTTGATTTTCAGCAGATGAATTGGCACCTGGAGCATCTTTTGAAGGAGCGCGACATGGTTGCGGCGGAGCTGCAAAGGGAGTTGGATCTGGCAAGAGAGGTACAGCGCAGCCTGCTGCCGGATGAGTCTGGTGAGATAGATGGAATTGCTGGCCTAAATGTATCTGCCCGCGCCGTTTCAGGTGATTTCTATGATTTTTACCGGCTACATGATGGAAAGGTGGCCTTCTGTATAGCCGATGTCTCCGGTAAAGGGATGAATGCTGCGCTACTTATGGCGAAGGCGAGTAGCCTGTTTCACTGTCTCGGCAGGAGCATGCACAACCCCTCCAAGCTGCTCTCGATATTGAACCGAGAGATCTTTGAGACCTCGATTCGCGGTATGTTCGTTACTATGTTGGTTGGGGTGTTTGACCGGGAGTCGTTAAAGGTGCAAATTGCGAATGCTGGCCATCTCCCCGCTATCCTGATGCGGGGTGACAAATTTGATTCTGAATATCCAGCACAGGCGCCACCGCTGGGGGTCCTCGCGGATGTAAGGTTTCCGTTGGAGGAGCTGCAGTTGACCCCCGACAGACAGCTCTATCTCTATACCGATGGTCTGCTAGAGGCAAAGGTGAGTGGTGGCCAGCGGCTGGAGCGTGAGGGGCTACTGCGACTCTTCTCTTGCCATGCCGATCTGCCCCCCGCCCTCTGTCTACAGTATATCGTAAGAGATCTCTTCTCCAGCGGTAGTCTGGTGGAGGATGATTTGACGCTTCTCAGGCTACAGAGCAGCTGACAGATAAAATTGTAGAGGGGGCGTAATTCTGATACCTTTTACTCCCGTCCGTATAGCCACTTGGTTCACTCTGATCTCATGAATAAATTTGTCTTTATAACGGGTGGTGTGGTCTCTTCCTTGGGGAAGGGTATCGCCGCTGCATCCCTTGGTGCACTGCTGGAGGCGCGCGGCTTGAACGTCACCATGATCAAGCTGGACCCCTATATCAACGTCGATCCAGGCACCATGAGCCCCTTTCAGCACGGTGAGGTTTTTGTCACCGAAGATGGTACCGAGACCGATCTCGATCTGGGTCACTATGAGCGTTTTATCAGTACCACCATGGGGGAGAACAATAACTTCACCACCGGCCAGATCTATGAGAATGTGATTCGTAAGGAGCGGCGCGGTGACTACCTTGGTGGCACTGTGCAGGTTATCCCCCATATTACCAATGAGATCAAGGAGAGGGTACATCTGGGGGCTGGTGATAGCGATGTCACCCTGGTGGAGATTGGTGGTACGGTGGGTGATATCGAGTCGCTGCCATTTATGGAGGCTATTCGGCAGATGGGGGTAGAGTTGGGGCGGGAGAACGCCGTCTTTATGCATCTTACCTTGGTGCCCTATATCGCAGTCTCTAAAGAGATCAAGACCAAGCCGACCCAGCACTCGGTGAAGGAGCTGCGCTCCATCGGTATTCAGCCCGATATCCTGCTCTGTCGCGCCGACCGGCCGCTACCGGATGGGGAGCGAAAAAAGATCGCCCTGTTTACCAATGTCCAGGAGCGGGCGGTAATCTCGGCGGTAGATTCAGATAATATCTACCGTATTCCTCTGATGCTGCACGCACAGCAGCTAGATGAGTTGGTGGTAAAACAGTTTGGGCTGGATCTGCCTCAGGCCAATCTGGTGGAGTGGCATGCGGTCATAGATGGACTGGATGGGCCGAATGGCGAGATATGTATCGCCATGGTGGGCAAATACATGCATCTAACCGAGGCCTATAAGAGCCTCTCTGAGGCGCTGGTTCACGCTGGCATCCATACTCGCACCAAGGTCAATATCAAATATGTTGATGCCGAGGAGATAGAGGAGGAGGGTCTGGAGCAGCTACAGGGGGTGGACGCAATCCTGGTGCCAGGCGGTTTTGGTGAGCGTGGGGTAGAGGGGAAGGTGGCGTCGGTGCGTTATGCCAGAGAGAACAGCGTCCCCTATCTGGGGATATGTCTTGGCATGCAGGTTGCGGTGATTGAATATGCGCGCAATGTGGCAGGGCTTGAGGGGGCGCACAGTACTGAATTTGATCCTGTAACAGCGCATCCGGTTATTGCCCTTATCACCGAGTGGCTGAATGCGGATGGCAAGATAGAGCAGCGGGATGAGGAGACTGATCTTGGAGGCAGTATGCGCCTTGGGGGGCAGGAGTGTCGTCTGGCTGACGGCAGCCTGGCAAGAGAGCTCTATGGTAAAGAGTTGATTGTAGAGCGCCACCGCCATCGGTATGAGTTCAATAATCAGTATCTGGATCTCTTGGAGCAGGCGGGGTTGAAGGTCTGTGGCCGCTCCATCGATGGAGAGCTGATGGAGATGGTGGAGCTAGCAGAGCACCCATGGTTTCTTGCCTGTCAATTTCACCCTGAATTTACCTCCACCCCGCGAGCTGGGCATCCGCTCTTCTCCGGCTTTGTTCAGGCTGCACGAGAGTACCAGAAGAGGGCTGCTGGTAGATGAATCTCTGCGGCTTTGAGGTGGGTCTGGAGCACCCCCTTTTTCTGATCGCAGGGCCGTGCGTGATCGAGAGTGAGCAGTTGGCACTCGATACGGCTGGCCAGCTCAAGGAGATGGCCGCAGAGGTGGGCATCCCCTTCATCTACAAATCATCCTTTGACAAGGCCAACCGCTCCTCGGCGGAGAGTTTTCGTGGGCCGGGGGCAGAGCAAGGGTTGGTTATTCTGGAGAAAGTGCGCCAGCAGATTGGAGTGCCGGTATTGACCGATGTGCATGAAGATAGCCCGCTAGAGGAGGTCGCCAGTGTGGTGGATGTGCTACAGACCCCTGCACTGCTCTGTCGGCAGACCAACTTTATTCAGCAGGTGGCGGCGCAGAAGTTGCCGGTCAACCTGAAAAAGGGGCAGTTTCTGGCTCCCGCAGATATGCAGCAAGTGGTGGCCAAGGCGCGTGTTGTCGGCAATGAGCAGATCATGGTCTGCGAGCGGGGAGCCACTTTCGGCTATAATAATCTAGTCTCAGATATGCGCTCTCTGGCGATTATGCGGGATACCGGTTGTCCGGTGGTGTTTGACGCCACCCACTCGGTGCAGTTGCCGGGGGGTGAGGGTAGCCATTCGGGCGGCCAGCGTGAGTTTATCCCGCTGTTGGCTCGGGCGGCGGTAGCGGCTGGGATATCTGGTATATTTATGGAGACCCACCCAGAGCCGAATAAGGCGCTCTGTGACGGAGCTAACTCTTGGCCACTCGATAGTATGCGGGAGTTGCTGGAGACGCTGTGTGGGTTGGATCGGGTGGTAAAATCAAGGGG
>CBFDBF010000126.1:0-5448 GCA_965602975.1 uncultured Gammaproteobacteria bacterium
TATTTGGTTTGAATTCGCCCTTAGTTGCATAACTAAATATGAGTTAGAATAGATCTGCTACGCATTGAGTAGTAGGTATCTCTTACTAGGTGGTAATTTTTATTAGAAAGCTAAGGAAATGAGCTAATGTTGAATAAATCAAACTGTAGATTTGTATCGGTCAAATGGTTGTTGCTTGTAGCGGCCGTAATGCTTGCTGTTACTGGTTGTGCTACTGAAACCCATAGAAAGGTGGTGCCAGAGACTGTATCGAGCCATGGTACGGCCTATAGTGGTCCCAAATATGCGCTAGTGGTGGGTAAGTTCAGAAATCGCTCAACCTACCTGCGGGGTATCTTTTCGGATGGCCCTGACCGTTTGGGTAATCAGGCTAGAACTATCCTCAAGACACATCTACAGATGACTAACCGTTTCTCTGTTATGGATCGGCAAAACATGGATGAAATTAAGCGAGAGTCTGGCTTGCGAGGCACAAAACAGGCGTTGAAGGGCGCACAGATTGTCATAACTGGAGATGTAACAGAGTTTGGTCGCCGCACCACTGGAGACCGCCAGCTATTTGGTATTTTGGGATCAGGCAAAAAGCAGATGGCCTATGCCAAGGTGGCGCTAAATCTGGTTGATGTTAAAACTTCTGAAATCATCTACTCGGTACAGGGTGCTGGTGAGTATGAGTTAAGTAATCGTGAGATTATCGGTTTTGGTGGTACCGCAGGCTATGACGCTACCTTGAATGGTAAAGTACTGAACCTTGCCATTACCGAGGTGGTAGAGAGGTTAGTAGAGGGGTTGCAGCGGCATGAGTGGTCACCATCTGGGGGTAGATAGTGGCTAAAATATCTAATCTGACTACCCTGTCTGTGCTATTTGCCATACTCCTTCTCTCCGGTTGTGCAACGCAGAAAAAGGAGCCGCTATATCGTTGGGGAGTGTATGAGCAGTTGATTCATGATATGTATGTTAAGCCGGGTGAGGCAGAGCCTGGTGTACAGGTAGAGAAGCTCTCTGCGGATCTTGAGCGCACGCTGGCCGAGGGTAAACAGGTTCCCCCTGGGGTGCACGCCCATCTTGGGTATATGTACTATATGCAGGGCAATGAGGGTGCAGCTATGGATGAGTTTGCTCAGGAGCAGGCGTTGTTTCCAGAGTCATCTGTCTTTATTCAAGGGATGGTAGGACGTCTGCGCAGGAGTAAACAGTGATGCGATTAAACTCATCTGCAACTATGTTTTTTGTGATTCTGCTGGTTGTAGTAGGGTCGACCGGTTGTGTATCTGTAAAAGAGAAGCACGACTATAGCGTCTACCGCCAGAATATCCCGCGCTCAGTGCTGGTTATGCCACCTACCAATGAATCTATTGAGGTGGATGCACCATATATTCACCTCTCCACCATGACCAGGCCGCTAGCCGAAGCTGGCTACTACGTATTTCCTGTGGCTGTGGTAAACAGCTTTATGCAGGAGAATGGACTGCCAACCCCAGCAGAGATGCACGCTGTTTCACTGGATAAGATAGGAAAATTTTTCGCAGCCGATGCAGTGCTCTATATAAATATTGAAGAGTGGGGGCAGAAATATTTGATCTTGTCTTCGACTACAGTAGTAAAGGCACACGCCAAGTTGGTTGATGTCAAGAGTGGAGCTCTGTTGTGGGAGGGGAGTGTATCTGTTGCCGAGGGTTCGGGTGATGGCGGTGGTGGATTGGTTGGTATGCTAGTGGCCGCCTTGGTGGAGCAGGTTGCGGATACAGTGTCTGGCCAGGCGCACAAGCTCTCTATATTGGCGAACTACCGAATGGTGATGAATCAACATAATGGCTTGCTACTGGGGCCATATAATTCAGGTTATGCCGAGGATGCACGTGGGCGTTAATTGCGAATAGAATCAATGTTGTCAGACTTAAATCGTGGTATCAGAGGGGCAGACTCTTTGATCTTACTTGGGTATAGCGCTAGTGGAGTTAAGCAGATGCCACAATTATTGCGCTCACTTTTACTTACACGCCAGCTAATTATACATCCGGTGCTGGCGTATGCACCAAAGTGGTGCGCTTTGGACTTGAATTCACCCCTTTAATCTGCGCGCGCATTTATTTTATTTATATAGCCCATAAGCAACACTAATTGCTTTAATTGCGATATAATACCATACTCTAAACACGACTCATCCCTTGGGGTGGCCATTAAGTTGACCTCGCTGGGGGACGAAAAAACCACCTCTTGGTGGTTTTTTCATTTATGGAGGCAAGGGATTGAGGACGGCAATCTATATAGATGGATATAACCTATACTTTGGTGCGATAAAGCACACGAAGTACAAATGGCTTGATGTAGTAAAACTGTTCAATGGCATCTGTCATATCCAAGATCCAGCTACAGATATCACCACTGTAAAATATTTTACAGCACCAGTAATTAGTAGAGTAGCCTCCCGTGGTGAAATAGCTCTTCACTCGCAAACAACCTACCACCGCGCGCTTAGGAACTCATACCCTGGGTTGCTGGAGATCATAGAGGGGTATTTCACCCTAGAGCAGGGCAATCTACTAAAGTACAAAAAACCAATAGATCAGGAAGACCGGGCTGCTGTGTGGCGACTGGAGGAAAAACAGTCTGATGTGAATATTGCTCTCAGTATGTATCGGGATGCATTGAGTGGCAATTATGACCAGGTGGTATTGGTCTCCAGTGATTCAGACCTGGAGCCAGCCCTAGAGATCATCAGTCAGGATGTGCCTGACATACGCATAGGCGTAGTTTTCCCTAGAAAAGAGGCGGGGGGTGGCAGGCATCAACGACCTCCAAATACCAAGCTATCTGATCTGTCTGCCTGGACACGCAGCTATATCCTTGATGAGGAACTAGCGAATGCCCAGTTCCCAGCAAATATCCCAACAAAAAAGAAACTAGCTATCAGGCCAGATTACTGGTAGCGAATATTTCTAAATCAAGGGCTCAGACTCCTTGGTTTTGTTCCTGGCTGCATAGTGAAAATGGGGGCAGCTTATTCAAGTGCAATACTGCTTAAAGGATCCTGACATCGGCAATACCGCCTAATAGGATGTTGCATATGCAACAAATATAGGCTATAAGTAGTATATGAATCGCGTGAGGGCCCATAAATGAATACATTGACGGCGAGGCAACCGGATCCCAATGCGACGCTTACCAAGGCGTTCCTGAACACTGGTAAAGTGTTGGGGCTGACCCAGGACGACCTTGGGGCCATCATCGGACGTGAACGTACCCTTTTTCATCGTAAGGGGGTCGATCCACAGAGCAAGGCTGGTGAGCTGGCGCTGCTGCTGATCCGCGTCTACCGAGGGCTTTTCGCCTTGGTGGGGGGGGAAGAAAATAATCTGAAACACTGGATGCATACCAAGAACAGGCACACTGGTGGTGTCCCTGCGGAGCAGGTTAAATCGGTGGCTGGTCTGGTCTACGTGGTTGAGTATCTGGATGCTATTCGCGGCAAGAATTGATGGATATATGGGCTGCCTGCAAGGATGCGGTTGCTCCGAAACCTCTTACAGGAGAGCTGATTCGGATTGTCGAGAGTCAGGAGCAGATTGCCACCAATGTTCTGGTGGATAACCTGGATGAGCAGGCCCTGCTGGAAGAGATGTTGGAGGCGAGCAAGCCACCCGCTCCACCAGAGACGGAGCGCTTGCACTATCTGCTCGCTACCCCCTTTCGTTATCCCCCTCTCAGGCATGGCTCCAGGTTCGGGGTGCGGCAGGAGCCGAGCCTGTTCTATGGCTCCATGGATCTAGGAGCAGCGCTGGCAGAGACCGCCTACTATCGCTTTCTCTTCTGGTCAGGTATGGAGGAGCCGCCACCTGGTGGCAAGCTAACAACGAGGCTGACCTCGTTCGGTGCCCTTTACCGGGTTGGGCAGGGGCTTGTTCTCTATCAGGAACCGTTTCTCCAATATGCAGGGCGGATATCAGATCCGCAAAACTACACAGAGTCCCAGGAGCTTGGTGGCAATATGCGTGCTGCCGGGATAGAGGGTTTTGAGTACCGCTCCGCAAGAGACCCTGATGGTGGGATCAATATAGCGCTCTTTTCCCCTAAGGCATTTTCCCGCCCGAAGCCGGTCTGGCAGGAGTTGTGGATCTGTGAAATCAGCGCAGCCGAGGTCTCTTTTTACAGTAAAGGCTACGACACTTGGCTGTATCAGAGAGAGCGGTTTCTCGTCGATAGCGAGCTGCCGGCACCGGCGGTTTAAATAGCATCAGGCCTGCCTAAACTGCTGTTTCTTTGGTAATCTCACAAAATATATATAAGGGCACTGAACTTACCCCGGTAGAGTGGACACTTTCTGATAACTCAGGAGGTGGTAAACACCGAAATATACACAACCTGGGAATTGAACCTCCTCCGATTTGACGGATACTTTAAATAAGCGATAGTTGGGTGGGTGTTAGTAGACAGGAGAGCATTCAGTGCTCTTACATTGTAAGATGTGTGTAGATTCTCCAAGCTGTGGATTAGTAATAGTATGAACAATATACGACCATTTCAGCAGTTGATACCAGAGATCGATGCTACTGCATGGATTGATCCATCCGCTATTGTGATCGGTGAGGTGGAGGTCGCTGCCGAGGCATCTATTTGGCCGCTCTGTGTGGTGCGGGGGGATATTCACTCTATCAAGATTGGTCCGCGCAGTAACATTCAGGATGGTAGTGTTGTTCATGTGACCCACGACAGCCAGTTTAATCCCGGGGGCTATCCGGTGGTGGTGGGGAGCGGTGTTACCGTGGGGCATAAGGTGCTGCTGCATGGCTGCAGTATCGGTGACGACTGCCTTATTGGGATGGGCTCGGTGGTGGGTGATGGGGCGGTGATCGAGTCTAAGGTGATCTTGGGGGCGGGGAGTCTGGTGCCGGGTGGTAAACGGTTGGATAGTGGTTATCTCTGGTTTGGTTCACCGGCACGCAGGGTACGGCCATTGACGGATCAAGAGCTGGAGTTTTTGCACTACTCCGCCGGTAACTACGTCAAGCTGGCACAGCAGTATCGCGCAGCAGCTGGATAATCGGTCCACTCTCCGGGCGCACACCGCGCCAGAGAAGAAACGCCTCCGCCGCCTGCTCTACTAACATACCGAGACCATCTATGCTCTTTGCGGCTCCCTGCTCGTGACCCCAACGGATGAAGGCGGTTGGGAGGTCACCATACAGCATATCGTAGACCCAGCCATCGGCTGCAAGGATGCCAGGTGGTAGCTGCGGCACCTTACTATCCAGCCCTGCTGAGGTGGCGTTGATGATGAGATCGAACTGCTGCCCCCCTAACTCATCGAGACCACACCCCTCTACCGATCCTAAATTGCTACTGGTAGCAGCTAGTGCGGTCGCCTTGGCTGCTGTGCGGTTGGCTATTAATAGATATTTTGGTCTGCTCTCCAGGAGTGGGTGGAGTACGCCACGTGAGGCACCG
>CBFDBF010000127.1:0-5336 GCA_965602975.1 uncultured Gammaproteobacteria bacterium
GCTCAATGGAGAGCGTATCGAGGTCACCTCCAAATATCTACAACAGCTATTACCCTTTAGAGAGAGAGCGGCTACCGACAACAACATAAACATCTCTCCAGAGTGGCAGCAGCAGATCAGCGCCATGAAGGCAGGCGACTGGATTACCGACCATCAGCAGCAGGGCAAAGTACGTGTACTTAGCCTGGCGTGGTGCAGTAAAGATGGAAACCATCTGGTATTCGTCAATGGTGGCGGTATTAAATCTCTGGAGTGTAGCAGAAGTGAACTTGCTGCCGGCCTACAACAGAGCCGTTTCAACCTGATTGAAGATGGCGGCCTACCGATGGTAGAGAGGGCGGTCAACCGAGCACTCAAAAAGAACTTTGAAAAACTGCGCCGAGATAGTGATCTAGATGAACTAACCGGCCTGTATAACCGCCGCGCCTACAGACGCGAGCTACAGCGGCTAATAGCAAACAGCCAGCAAGAGCAGAGCCAGCATCTGCTAATCTGTATGGACATAGATAAATTCTCTCTAGTCAACGATATCTGTGGTAACGATGGTGGCGATAAGATGCTAGCCAACATCGCCAACATCTGCCGTAGTTACCTCACTCAACCAGACATGCTAGCCAGAACTGGCGATAATGAGTTCAGTATACTGATTGAACACTGCACCCCGGATGAGGGATTCCGTATAGCCGAAAACCAGCGCCGTGCGATAAAGAACTACCGTTTCTCCTGGGGCGGAAAAAAGGTATCGGTAACCGCCAGCATTGGCCTAACTGAGATTACACCAAATAGCGGGCAACCAGATGAGATCACCCATGCCGCCCTATCTGCCTGTATTCAGGCGAAGCGAGATGGACACAACTGCTGCCGCCGCTATCAACCAGAGGGGGTGGAGTTCAGTCGGCGCAGAATGATGGCTCAATCTATCCCTCTGATTGAGCAGGCATTGGCGGAAAATAACTTAGAGCTATACGCCCAGGTCATCAGGCCAATATTTATAGGGGATGGACTACTAGAACATCATGAGATCCTGCTACGCCGCTTGGATAAACAGGGCGCACCATCGAGTCCAACTGAATTTATTCAGGCAGCAGAGAAGTATAATCGAATGCTGGCGGTAGATCGCTGGGTAGTACAGAACTTTATGCAGTGGGCTCAAGAGGCGACAAAGCAGTACGGTGCCGAAAACATGGGGGCTTTTAGCATCAATCTATCAGGGCAGTCGATGATGGATGAGAGATTTGGTCAATTTCTGCTCGAGCAGATAAAGCACTCTCCCATACCACCCAAACAGCTAGCCTTTGAGATAACAGAGACCGCAATGGTCAACCAGATCAACCGAGTTCAAAAGCTGATGGATGCAATACATGCTGTGGGCTGCAAACTATTCCTTGATGACTTCGGCTCTGGCTACGCCTCCTACTCCTACCTAAAAGATTTCCCCATAGATGTGGTAAAGATAGACGGCATCTTTGTTAAAGATGTCCACCACGATAAAGCCAGCCGCGCTATGGTAAAGTCGATAACCGAAGTGGCACATAATATGGACAAACTGGTAGTCGCCGAATTTGTAGAGAGTGATGCAATATTTACCGTGCTGCGCGAAATAGAGGTCGACTACGCCCAAGGTTATAGCATTGGCTATCCATCACCACTACAAATCCTGGCGTTATAAAACCCTCAGGTTACTGCTTTACCCCTATCCCGTGCCGCAACAAGAACAGACTATAGAGCGTCAAACTAGAGATAAACAGCAAGATAATCACCAATGCCAACCCTATATGAATATCGGAACTCCCCAACAATCCATAACGGAAGGCGTTCACCATATAGAGTACCGGATTTGCCAGGGATAGCTGCTGCCAAAACTGCGGCAACATGTGAATGGAATAAAACACCCCCCCCAGATAGGTGAGTGGAGTGAGGACAAAGGTTGGAACTATCGAGATATCATCAAAACTTTTGGCATAAACCGCATTGATAAATCCAGCCAGGGCAAACAGAATAGAGGTCAAGACAAACACCGCCATGGTCCAGCCATAACTGCGGATATCAAGGTCGGTAAAAAAAAGTGACACCATAGTCACAGCGATCCCCACCACCACCCCACGAGCCACCCCGCCAGAGACATAGCCAGCGAGTATCACCCAATCTGGCACCGGGGCGATCAACAGCTCATCAACATAACCCTGAAACTTACTACTGTAAAACGAAGAGACCACATTGGCGTAGGAGTTAGTGATCACCGCCATCAAGATCAGACCGGGCACTATAAAGTCGATATAGCGAAAACCATCCATCTCACCAATACGCTCACCAATAAGAGTACCGAATATAATAAAATAGAGTGTGGTAGTGATAACTGGTGGCAGCACCGTCTGCAACCAGATTCGCATAAAACGGCGGATCTCTTTAGTAGCCAGAGTACGATACGCTACCCAGTAACGACCAGCACTACTCACGTCCCCACCCCACTGCGACCAGCATCCACCATATCGATAAATATCTGCTCCAGACGGTTCTGCTTATTGCGCATACTTACCACCTCGATACCGCTCTGCGACAGCGCTGCAAACAGACCATTGATCCCCCGATCCCGACTGACCTCTACCTCCAAGGTAGACTCATCCATACGCTCCAGCCGATAGCCATCCAGCTCCGGCAACTCGACCAGTCCCGCTCTTATATTTAGTACAAAGGTCTCGGCATGTAGCTGATGGAGCAGCTCGTCCATCCCCCGCTGCTCCGCAATCTCCCCCCGATTGATGATGGCTATATTGCGACAGAGCTGCTCCGCCTCCTCTAGGTAGTGGGTGGTGAGAATAATGGTAGTACCCTGTCGATTCAGCTCCTGCAGCAGCTCCCACATAGTGTGGCGTATCTCCACATCCACCCCGGCGGTCGGCTCATCCAAAATCAGCAATCGTGGCCTATGCGCCAGGGCACGCGCAATCATCAAACGCCGCTTCATCCCCCCAGACAGCTCCCGAGCACAACCACGACTCTTATCCCCCAACCCCATACGTTGCAGGCTCTCCTCCGCTAACTGACGCGCCTCACTCCGGGGGATACCGTAGTAACCGGCCTGATTGATCACAACCTCTATCAGCGGCTCAAACTGGTTGCAGTTGAACTCCTGCGGCACCAATCCGATACAGCTTTTTACCGCATTCGGTTCCCTATCCAGATCATGCCCAAACACCTCAACCCGCCCAGAGCTCTTGTTCACCAGTGAGCTGATAATACCAATAGCAGTAGATTTACCGGCACCATTAGGACCCAGCAGGGCGAAGAAGTCGCCCTCCTCCACCTCCAGATCGATCCCCTTCAGGGCTACCAAGCCGTTGCGGTAGGTCTTATGCAGGTTTTGTATGGATAGTGCGCTCATTCAGAATCCGAATAATATAGCTGAAGAGTGAATGATACACTGTTTCTAACATGCATAATCGAGTCAGATTACGCACAAGGTGTGGGGGAATAGTGTCAAACTAACCTCATACCTACAAGTCATACCTCCGGCGGGTATATATCGTGTTAATATTACTGCAAGATTTGTTTGATATATTCATATGTTCCTGCCACTAGCCAGCCAAAACCAAATAGTGTCAGCTCCCATAGTTCTATCCAAAAGATCGTATCACTCCACTCATATTCCTTTCCGATCCAAAACAGGACGACCGCACCCACCACCATAAGTACGACAACTCCGCGATATATGCCTGCGCGAACGGACTCACCCTTATCCATTGCATGCTTAGAGAAAAACCACATCAATACCATGAGACACGCGAAGAGGAGAATTGCAGTAGTGTGATGAATAGAGTTAGATGCCAGCCCAATGAATTCAGCGATTGCTCTAACCCAACTGACCGGAATATCTATATCAGAGAATCCCTTTGTTGGAAAAACAGCAACACAGATAGCAAAAACACAAGCCGCCTTGCTTATATAGTACTCTGTATCTCTTCCATCACCACCCCCGTTATACGCAGAGAGAAAGAAACCAACCACAACCAATGATCCCACAAAAACATCGTGCGAATCGGTCCAATAGGAGATGCTAACAGACGTTAACTCATCCCCAACCCCCGAGAGAAACCAAACGACAGGTGCCAGCAGGATGGCAATAACGCCTATTATCACACGCATGACCTTATAATTTATCTGGCGCTTCGAAGATGGTTTTGTTGGCATTTATAAACTCTCCTTAAATTGCTAACGACCAAGCACAAACTAGGCGGCGCCGACGTCAACGGAAATGCCTGGTTAAGTCTCAACGCTGTTTTTAATTGCCAGCGCATTAACTTTTGATCCCTGTTTTCTAAATGTATCGCGGTTAGTATATGAATACGGCCTACGCAGCTAGACTTTGTCACCCGTCACCGAACTAAATCTGACACCCACCCAAATACTGCATCTAAACGCCACCTATGGCAACCCGTAAAAGCGACCCTATAACCTACATTAAAGAACAATATCATGCCAAAACCACAAAAAACCATAATCTCTCTTGTATTTTATGATTGGGTGTCCGGTTAGTTTGTATATCTAATTCTAGCCTTCATCAAATTCCAGTCAAAGCTAAAGAGAAGCATGCGGCAAATTCTTCGGCTATGGCAGCTCAATTTGTTTGAGCAACGAGATCTTATGACCTGGTTGCTAGATGATACGACTATTGATCAAATAAAATCGACTAAACAGCTGGCATTACTGTGAAAGTTAACGGGACAGCAGTAGTATGACACCTTGGTTTTTTTATGGTGGTGTATCTCATCAGGTTGTTTATCGTATAGTAACAACAAATCAATCAGATACGCCGCTTTTTTAAATTACTCTGACACTAGATTCAGTTATAACTCTAAGGGTGATCCCTCCTGTTTTTTACTGACACTGCCGGAAAAGAGACGATCCAACCCCAGCTGAAGCTTATACTGTGTTATACTGCAGTCCCCCAACCGCTTACTTAGCGGGGACCACTCGTTGACAAACAGCTAATTCCGGTTGTAACGATCCTGTAGCCTCCTCTGAGCTAACTCTAGGAGTTACCATGTCCATTATTCGGATTCCAGTGCCGTCGCGCGCGCCTGTAACAATTTTAAAATATACTAACCTCCACAAGACGGCACAACGCCTACCTGTGCGGATCCACAGTAAACCTAAGCCAGTTGAAACAGCCATTATTTACTGTGAAGCAAATTTTGGCGCGATAGACGGTAAAACCGCTAACGGGCTCATTCGGCACTCAGAGAAATACAAAATCCTATCAGTTATAGACAGCGAAAAAGCGGGGTTGGATACTGGTACCGTGCTCGATGATGAACCCAACGAAATCCCAATCTGTT
>CBFDBF010000128.1:0-5324 GCA_965602975.1 uncultured Gammaproteobacteria bacterium
CTCCTTCTCAGCCATCTCTGAGACCTGTTGATCTGCCAAAAAGCTGTTAATTGACTCATGTAGCTCTCTGGTCAAACGTCCAACCTCATTAAATAGGCCATCGTTATGAGCTTTGGGTGAGAGTTCTGACAAAGTCTCTACAGCACCCTGCTGATCCCCCGCCTCAAGCTGCGCCACTAAGGCACGTGCCTGCTCTAATTGCGTGCTATTATCACTACTGTTCGCCATTGCGATAATCTCCCAACTATATCTGTCTGGTTACCCAACCCGCTCAAAGATCTTGTTTATCTTCTCCTCCAGAGTGACAGCTGTGAAAGGCTTTACCACATACCCATTCACCCCGGCCTGAGCCGCCTCTACAATCTGTTCACGTTTTGACTCTGCTGTCACCATCAATACCGGCATACTGGCCAGATTCTCATCAGCCCGTACCGCCTTCAGCAGATCCAACCCGGTCATACCAGGCATATTACAGTCGGTCACCAGAAAATCAAACCCTCCAGATTGCAGCTTAGGTAGTGCAGTATTGCCATCATCCGCTTCATCAGTATTGGTGAACCCAAGATCACGCAGCAGATTCTTGACAATCCGCCGCATTGTGGAAAAGTCATCCACAATTAGAATCTTCATGTTCTTATCCAAAGTAACCTCCACATATCTATATCAATAACAACTACTCAACATCTTCCCACTCATGTAGCCACTCAGAGAGACGTGAACGTAACCGGAAAGTGGCCTGACCATGAATCTGGCAGGCTCGCGATTCAGTCACACCCAACACATCCCCAACCTCACGTAGATTCATCTCCTCATCGTAATATAGTACAATCACCAATCTCTCACGCTCTGGCAAACCAGATATCGCCTCGGTCAACGCCTGTCTAAATGCATCATTCTGCGCACCTTCGTAAGGACCAACCTCTACGCTACCTCCCCGCTCCTGTGACAACTCCCCTGCCACTTGCAGATCTTCTACACTGAAGACTCGGCAACCAGAGGCATCTAGCAGTATTTGATGATACTGCTCTAGCGACATATCCAATATATCTGCAACCTCTACATCCCGAGCATCTCTTCCATGTTTATGTTCAATATCCCGCATGGCATCTGCCACCATGCGAGCCTTGCGGTGTACTGAGCGAGGTGTCCAGTCACTCCGCCTAATCTCATCCAGCATGGCACCGCGAACCCGAATGCCCGCATAGGTCTCAAAACTGGCACCTCTGGATGGATCGTAATTACCTCCCGCCTCTAACAATCCAATCATCCCTGCCTGAATTAGATCATCTACCTGCACATTGGCCGGCAGACGACTCACCAGATGGTAAGCTATACGCTTTACCAGCGGCGCATGCTGATTAACTAAAGAGTCATAACTCTGTTCGCTAACTGCACTATAAGCCGCTAAACCTTTCACTATCCTACCCCCTCGCTATGGCTGGCATACTGCACTAGCCGTTCAACAAAAAACTGGAGGTGGCCACTCGCTCCTTCGGGTACAGGCCACTTATCGGCCTTCTTGGCCAAATTCTTAAATGCTTGTGCAGAACGGCTACGGGGAGAGGCCTTAATCACCGGTTTTTGGCTACGTACCGCCTTACGCAGCGAGTCATCATAGGGGATGCTGCCGATAAAACTGAGCATCACATCGAGATAGCGATCGGTCACTCGACACATCTTGTTATATAGCTCTCTACCATCATTGGCACTACGAGTCATATTCGCTAATATCCGAAAACGATCGACCCCATACTCCCGATGCAGCAGCTTGATTAACGCATAGGCATCGGTAATAGATGCCGGTTCATCACAAACTACAACCACTAACTCCTGTACCGCACGACTGAAACTGATCACCGTATCGGAGATGCCAGCAGCGGTATCCACAATCAGCACATCAAGATCTACACTTAAATCACTAAATGCTCGAATCAACCCCATATGCTCCGCTTCACTCAATTCGGCCATATGCTGGATTCCAGATGCCGCTGGAATCAGCTGGATACCAGATGGTCCGGTTACCACTACCTCCTCTAGCCCTCTCTCACCGCGTAGTACATGCGACAGGTCATACTTAGGGTGCAGCCCCAATACCACATCGATATTGGCCAATCCAAGATCTGCATCCAGCAACATCACCCGCTTTCCCATATCCGCCAGTGCAACCGCCAAATTAACAGCTACATTGGTCTTACCAACTCCGCCCTTGCCGCCGGTTACCGCTATAGCCTGGATAGATTGAGGCTGCGTCATACGTCTCAGTCCGGCAGCTTGGTCACTGTTGGAATCAGGCATGAGCATGTGCCTTCGCACCCCCAAGGGCCAGCGCTAGACACTCTTCACCATACTCAACTCCTCCCCCATGTTGTCCCAGATTTACGGCGCGACTAATTAGTGTGTGTGCTCTGGCCAAGTGCATATCCTCCGGCACTCTCTGCCCATCAGTGATATAGGCCACCGGCAGACCGCCATCTATGATGGCTGAGAGCACCCCACCTAAAGATCCAGCCTCATCCAGTTTGGTCAAAATGCAGGCACTAGGGCGAGCCTCCCCAAATGCCTTGATCGCCTGCTTCAGTGCTGCCTGCTGGGTCGTTGCAGAGAGTGTTAACAGCGTCTGCACCGGCCTGCTACCAGCCTGTAACAGCGATAGCTGCTTGCTTAACCGCACATCGCGCTGACTCATGCCAGCGGTATCGATCAGCACCAATCGTTTGTCGGAGAGTGCATTTAGGGCAGCATTCAGCTCATCCACACTACCCGCACTGCGCATCGGAATATCCAAAATACGAGCATAAGTAGTCAACTGCTCTTGCGCCCCGATCCGATAGTTGTCCGCCGAGATAAAAGCTACATGGCGATTACCGTGACGCAGGGAAAACCGGGCAGCAAGCTTGGCTATAGAGGTAGTCTTACCAACTCCAGTAGGGCCTACTACGGCCACTACACCACCCTCCTCTATAGTTCGGTCGCCGGCAATCTGCAGCTCTGAAGCTAGAAAATAGAGGCTCTTGCGCCACCCCTCTTCTATATTCTCAAACTCACCCACCTGTTCAGCCAACCGTTGGCAGATAACC
This sequence comes from uncultured Gammaproteobacteria bacterium, assembly GCA_965602975.1. Classification (GTDB taxonomy): domain Bacteria; phylum Pseudomonadota; class Gammaproteobacteria; order Chromatiales; family Chromatiaceae; genus CBFDBF01. Next base: position 3,078 of record CBFDBF010000128.1, read on the forward strand.
GGATCAAGATCCAACCCCATCATCCGACGGAGCAGATCACGAGTCTGCGGCTGCCGCTCTCCCATATCACGCCAACTAAGACCAGATAGATCATTCTCTACCATCCGCCGTAAAGTCTGCATCTCATGCCGTATATCTGTCAGTAGTGGATCTTGGCTCCAATCGACCCGTTTTGATCTGCCGCCTCTCCTGCTACTACCGATTGGTGTTGCTGCCTCTACACCCTGCTGCCGTGGTGGCAACGAAGTTACGTTAGCATCTGAACTGTAGTGCTCACGCTCTACCGGCTCCTCTATAGCGCTGAATGCACTCTCATCAAAATCGAGTGCTGCCATCAGCTCAACCCCACCATCTACGCTCTTGTTTGAGAGGATTACCGCATCAGCACCCAGAGTCTCGCGAACCTGTTTGATGGCACCGCGCATATCTGCCGCAAAGAATCGTTTTATCTTCATATCTAATGTTCCGTAGTCTGGATTGAGATGAGCTGCGACATAATCACTATCACACTCAACCTGCCCCCTGCTCTATACCACCAATAGCCTCACCCCTCGGTTGCCCAACTGTGGCAACTACCCGGATCTGGCGGTTATCTGGAATCTCGTTGTAGGAGAGAACCTGCATCCCAGAGACGCTATGGCGAATAAACCTGGCCATCCATGGACGGATCGCTGCTGCAACCAGGAGAATGGCCTCTTCCCCTACTATCTCCTGCTGGCTAGCTGTCTCTGTAAGTGCTTGCTGCATCTGTTCTGCCAAACCAGGTTCAAACCCGGCACCTCCCTCATCGCTATTTTGTATAGTCTGTTGCAATATCTGTTCCAGCGATGGATCCAGCACGATAACCGGGATCTCATCCGTTGGCCCCACTAGCTGTTGTACGATTGAGCGCGATAGCGCCACCCGCACAGCAGCCGACAGAACGCCGATGTCTTGACTCTGATCGGCCCTCTCCGCCAATGTTTCGGCGATTGTGCGTATATCACGGAAGGGGATAATTTCCAGCAACAGATACTGCAGGATCTTAAGCAACTGCCCTATAGAGAGAGTTTTAGGCACCAGATCCTCAACCAGTTTCGGAGTACTCTGCTCCAGTATCTCCAAGAGCTGCTGCACCTCCTCATGGCCGAGCAGCTCATGTGCATGGGACTGTAATATCTCACTCAAATGGGTGGCCACCACAGTACTGGAGTCAACCACGGTATAGCCTAAGGTCTGAGCATGGTCACGTTGAGATGGGTCGATCCATACCGCCTCCAGACCAAATGCCGGATCTTTAGTCGCATCTCCCTCCAGGTCGCCAAACACTCTGCCTGGATTGATCGCCAGATCACGATCAGTCCTGATCTCGGCCTCACCAATCGGCACCCCATGTAGAGTGATGCGATAGCTGTTTGGAGTCAGATCCAGGTTGTCTCTAATATGTACCGCCTGAATCAGAAAACCGAGCTCTTGGGAGAGCTTTTTACGCACCCCTTTGATCCGGTTCATCAACTGCCCTCCCTGATTTTTATCCACCAGAGGAATGAGGCGATAACCCACCTCCAGACCAATGATATCTACCGGCTGAACATCATCCCAGCTTAGATCTCGCTGCTCCATCTCCGCTTCAGCCACCGGCTCAGGAACTTGCACAGCCGCCGCTGCTGCCTCCTGCTGCTGCCGTTGCACTATCATCCAGGCACCGCCTCCTGCTGCTGCTGCTAGAGAGAGAAAAGCGAAATTAGGCATGCCGGGGATAACCCCCATCACAGTCAACACGGCTGCTGTAACTGCCAACGCCTTGGGGCTGGCAAAGAGCTGAGTTATCACCTGAGAGCCCACATCCTGAGTACTTGCAACTCTGGTGACAATGATAGCGGCAGAGGTAGAGAGCAGCAGTGAAGGGATCTGTGCTACTAGGCCATCCCCTATAGTCAGCAGAGTGTAGTAGCGCAGGGCGGTCTGAAAATCGAGATCGTGTTGCAGAATGCCTATACCAAGCCCACCCAGAATATTGATAAACAGGATAAGGATGCCAGCCACCGCATCACCCCGAACAAACTTACTAGCACCATCCATGGCTCCATAAAAATCGGCCTCTTTGCCCACTTCATCACGCCTGGTTCTCGCCTCATCCTGACCTATCAGACCGGAGTTAAGATCCGCATCAATCGCCATCTGTTTACCCGGCATGGCATCCAGAGTGAAACGTGCACTCACCTCAGAAACTCGCCCTGCACCTTTGGTCACCACCACAAAGTTGAT
>CBFDBF010000129.1:0-5317 GCA_965602975.1 uncultured Gammaproteobacteria bacterium
AGCAGGCCGGGGTAACGGTAGATGAGCATGGTTTTATCGTGGTGAATGGTCAACAGCAGACCGGTGTACCGCATATCTATGCTATTGGGGATGTTGCTGGTGGCCCCATGCTGGCACACAAGGCGATGCATGAGGCGAAGCTGGTGGCTGAGATTATTGCCGGTCTGGAGCCGGATTGCAGGCCAATTGCGATTCCTGCAGTCGCCTATACTGAGCCGGAAATCGCCTGGGTTGGATTGACCGAGACCGTTGCCAAAGAGCAGGGCGTCGATTATGAGAGAGGTGCGTTTCCCTGGGCTGCTAGTGGGCGCGCCATAGGCATCGGGCATGAGCAGGGTATGACTAAACTGCTGTTAGAGCCGGAGAGCGGACGGTTATTAGGTGTCGGTATTGTCGGCCATGGTGCTGGTGAGTTGATCGGTGAAGCGGCTTTGGCGCTGGAGATGGGAGCGACGGTGGCAGAGCTAGAGCATATTATCCATCCGCATCCATCGCTGAATGAGACTATCGGTCTGGCGGCGGAGATGGCTACTGGAAGAATTACTGATCTAATGCCGCCGCGCAGGCGTTCTCATTAGTAGATTAGAGTGGCTGTTTTTGCGACCTGTTCACGTCTATAGGCTGCAAAATAGGGTATCCTCTACTAAAATCAAAGAATTGAATAATAATCCTGTTGTATAAAGGAGCCATGCATGAGTGCAGATAGAACAACACTAGTCGGCAAGTTAACCGAGGTGCGTGAAAATGAGCTGAATGCCATGTTGACCGTGGACTATTCGGCAGGGTTTCCGCTGGTTACTATAGATGGTGAGGAGTTGCAGGTAGGGCAGGTTGGCTCCTATATGCAGATTAAGCAGGGTAACATAAGAGTGATCGGGATGGTCAGCAGGGCTGAGGATGAGCCGTTTTCATCCCGCGCTATACTCAAGATGATACCGGTTGGCGAGATCGATAAGGGTGGTAGCTTCTCTCGTGGTATTAGCCGTTACCCAACCCCAGGAGCTGAACTTCATGTCATGCCGAGTGATGATATCGGGATGATGTTTGAGAAGTATCGTGCTATGGGGTTTGATCTGGGACATCTCCCATCTAACCCAAATATGCGGGTCTATCTTGATCCGGCGACTATGTTTGGTCGGCATCTGGCTATTTTGGGGCAGTCTGGTTCTGGTAAGTCGTGGGGCGTGGCTAATGTTATCCAGAGTGCGGTGGCGATTATGCCCAAGGCGCATATTATTGTGCTCGATCTGCATGGGGAGTATGTCTGGACAGATCTGGCAGGGGTTAAGCAGGCAGCCTTCAAGGAGGATCAGGTGCAGGCGATCGATGCACGTGATCTGGAGATACCATATTGGCTGTTGACCTACAGTGAGATGGCAGATCTGCTGATTGATCGCAAAGATAAGAATGCCACCGTGCAGTTGGCTTTTCTGCGGGAGGTGGTACACACCCTGCGTAAGAGCGCGAATCCTGAGATGGATCCAAATATTATCTCGATCGATTCACCACTCTATTTTCCTCTGCCAGAGCTGTTTCATCAGTTTAAGCGGGCCAATGAGCAGACCAGTGACTTTGGTAAGGTTAAGGGACCACTATTTGGCCAGTTCGATGATTTTCTGATTAAGCTGCAGAGTCGTCTGAACGATGTGCGCTACGATTTTCTGTTTAAACCCAAGCGGCGCAAATCGTCGGATACACTCCCTGACTTGCTGCGTGAATTTATCGGTCTGGCCGAACCCAAGCGGCAGATTATGGTGATTGATTTTAGCTCTGTTCCATTTGATGTGAGGCCTACAGTAACTGCCCAGATTGGCCGCCTCGCCTTTGAGTTCAACTACTGGAATCCACACTCACGTCAATTCCCGATACTGCTGGTGTGTGAAGAGGCGCACGCCTATATCCCTCGTGCTGGTGGTAGTCAGTATGAGGGGACTCGCCGCTCCATGGAGAGAATCGCAAAAGAGGGTAGAAAGTATGGCGTTGGCCTGGCTGTAGTTAGTCAGCGTCCGCATGAGCTTTCAGAGACAGTGCTGGCACAGTGCAGCAGTTTTCTCTGTTTTCGTATCAGTAACCCGGATGACCAAGCATACATTAGGGAGTTGGTACCGGACTCAGAGGGTGATCTGATCGATATACTGGCCTCCCTCGGACGGGGCGAAGCGGTAGCTCTAGGTGAGTCTTCGCCGGTATTGACACGGTTTCAGATGCGGGCGCCAGATCCTGCACCTAATAGTGAGGATATCGACTTCTACACCCAGTGGCGTGAGGGGCCGGATGATCTGGATGTGGATGCGATTGTTGAAAAGTGGAGGTTGCAGGGACAGTAGACTCTGCCTCTACTCATGGATTAAGGTTTAAATATCAGGGGGATATATACTATGGCAATTCGTCTCTGTTCGTATAATATCGAGTGGTTTACTAAGCTCTTCAATGCCGATAACTCCCTTAAGACAGGGCAGGAGGCGGTAGCACGTTTCAACGCAATAGCAGCAGTTCTAAATAAGATTGATGCCGATCTTATAGGGATTGTTGAGGCTCCCAACTCAACCGCCTCCGGCGCTCAATCTGTAACCTCCAAGTTGGAGAACTTCGCTGTGGCACATGCTCTGCGCACAACCAAGGCGAAGAGTGGTTATATATCTTGTGGTAAACAGGAGATTGCGGTGCTGTATGACCCAACCGTTCTCACTGTCTCGCATGCACCTGGGGGGTCGGCTACCTCAAAATCGAATCCACGGTTTGATAAAGAGTTCTACTGCGACACGGATGATGATCGTATTAAGGAGGTCTACAAGCACTATCGTCCCCCTCTTGAAGTCAAAGTTAAGGTGAGGGCTAGCGGTAGGGAGTTCCGTCTCATTGTAGCCCATACTAAATCCAAAGGGATCTTTAGCAGCATAGATATGATCCATCTGGAGAGGGAGTCCCGGCGTAACAGGCTCAAGATATTCGCCGAGTGCAGGTGGATTCGTAGCCGTGTTGATGAGTGGCTCGATAAGGGGTATGAGGTCGTTGTGATGGGAGATATAAACGATGGTCCAGGTATGGATGAGTATGAGTTCCGTTATGGGCGTAGTGGGGTAGAGGTAATCATGGGTAATCTTTTCGAGCCCAATCGTATTTTGCGCAACCTGGCTGGGCAACCCAAGTGGGGACGTTTTGGCTGGTCACCTTCTACAGTACGCTTTAAGGATCGCATAACCGAGACTAACATAAACGTTATGATCGACCACATTCTGGTATCAAGTGGGCTTAGGACATCGGGACAGACCCCGCATAAAATCTGGAACCCCTATGAATATGACCAGGCCAAGCCGTTGAAACAGGCTTTTCTCGATGCCTCTGACCATTTTCCGGTTACACTGAATTTAAGCTGAACAGGTGGGTGCACGACAGCGCTGTTTATGGAGCCACCGTGGAGATTCGAACTCCAGACCTACACATTACGAATGTGTTGCTCTACCAACTGAGCTACGGTGGCGGATGAAACCGGTGGGAGTATACATTGGACAGAGAACATAGGACAGCAGTCAACCTGATTTAAATGGTTCATACTTCATAGGAGGCGAGAATTAAACCATTGATACTGCTGGGTACTACAAGAGTGTTGTCAGGCCAGCTTGATTAGTCAATCGCCTGCAGATGAATAATTACATCCACATCGGATATCTTGGTACCTTCAGGCAGGTTTTTTGGCAGGGTGACCTCCACTTCATCTGGAGCAACATCAAACAGCTCTTGAGTAGTTCGGTTGTAGAAGTGGTAGTGGGAGTGGGTGCTGGAGTCATAGAATATTCTTGATGGATTTACTACCAGCTCTTTGATCAGCCCCTTGCGGGCAAACAGGCCAAGCGTATTGTAAACAGTGGCCTTGGATACAGGCTGACCCTCTTCGTTGGCCATAATCATAACCTGATCGGCTGAGACGTGTTGTGGTTTGGCAAGCATGGTCGAGGCGATCTTTACCCGCTGTGCAGTAGGGGTTATATCGTGTTCCCGCAGGAGGCGGGATAGGCCGAATGTTGAGAGGTCTATCTCTTGCATAATCTCAGTATAAGATAGTCAGGGGGGGAAAGTCCAGTAAAACACTCAGTAATTATGGGCTTTTTACTATCGCTTTTACACCACTCCTCCCACGCTATTGGGGGAGGAGGCAGAGTTTAAATGCCAGTTAGATTTGTATTAGATCCCAGCTCCACACCCCTGCTGTACAGGAACAGGTTTGTCTGCTCCTCTGGCATCTATTATGTTTTTTATTGCGATCATAAAGCCCATGCCAATAAAGGCTCCCGGTGGCAGGATCGCCAGTAGCATTCCTTTGAAATCAGCTCCCAGACTGATGGTCAACCCAGAGGCCATATCTCCAAACATAAGGTCGGCCTGTGAGAATAGTGTGCCCATGCCGATGATCTCACGCATCCCACCGAGTACTACCAGAGCCAAGGTGAAGCCAAGACCCATTGCCAGACCATCAACGGTTGAGCGAACGAGACCATTTTTTGAGGCGAAGGCCTCGGCGCGGCCGATGATGGCACAGTTGGTCACAATAAGGGGGATAAAAATACCCAGCACCTTAAACAGGTCATAGAACCAGGCGTTCATGCTTAGCTCTACGGCGGTCACAAATGAGGCGATAACCAGTACAAATACCGGCAACCTGATCTCTGAACGTACAATGTTGCGGATCAGTGAGATGGTTATGTTGGATAGCGTCAATACCACCAGGGTTGCGATTCCTAATCCCAAGCCGTTGATAGCGGTATTGGTTACAGCCAACAGGGGGCAGAGCCCTAGAAGTGCTACTATAGCCTGGTTGTTATCCCACAAACCGTCACGGATCATCTTGCCGTAGGTGATTTCAGCCATGGTTATTCGCCTTTTTTCTCTGTCTGTCCGCCAGCCGGTGCGGTTGGCCTGTTCGGCATAAAGATCGCATCCCGGTTGCTCTTGAAGTAGAGCAGGGTCTTTTTTACCGCCTTGACTATAGCCCTTGGGGTTATGGTTGCACCGGTAAACTGGTCAAAGACACCGCCATCACGCTTTACCCCCCACTGGTCGGGTGTAGGGTCGGCTAGTGACCTGCCGTTAAAACTCAAGATCCAGTCATCCTTTGCCAGCTCTACCTTGTCACCTAGCCCTGGGGTCTCCTTGTGGGCGACTACCCGTACACCAGCCAGGGTACCGTCAGACTTTATTGCTACCAGTAGTTTTATGTTGCCGCTATAGCCACCGGGAGCGATGGTGGTAAATACGGCGGCAACCGACTCTCCACCTTTGCGTCCACGGTAGATAGTGGTCTCTTCTCCACCCAATGTCT
>CBFDBF010000130.1:0-5290 GCA_965602975.1 uncultured Gammaproteobacteria bacterium
TGGTGGTTGCCCCCACGGGTGGGAGGGTGATTCATACTATCCCCTCCCCACTAGTGGGGAGGGTTAAGGTGGGGAGTAGAAAAGAGTTTCTATTAGTGCGTGAGATAGCATAATGATATCCACACAAATGGAGGAAGAGATTTAATAAGATGAGTGATAGCGCCGTAAAATCGAGAGGATTTCTGCTGACTGCGGCAGCCTTTGTTATCGTGGTGGCTGGGATGCGCCAAGCGCACGCTATTCTAGTGCCTTTCCTACTCTCCGGCTTTATCGCTATAATTGCGGCGCAACCCCTGTTTTTTCTTAAACAGCACAAGATTCCCACCGGGGTCGCCCTGCTCCTGGTTATCGGCACCATAGTGCTGGCCGGGATACTATTAGGCGCTATCGTCGGCAACTCGGTAGATGACTTCTCAGCCCAACTACCACTCTACCAGGAGCGGTTGCGCAGCGAGACCGGATCGCTGTTGGCCTGGCTTAATGGTGTCGGCATCACCATCCCGCAGGAGGCCATGGCGAAGCTGGTTGATCCAGCCAAGATGATGCAGATGGCAGCCGTGGGGCTACGCAGCCTGGGCGGCCTGCTTACCAACACCTTTCTGATTCTGCTGACAGTTATTTTTATCCTGCTAGAGGCCTCTGGCTTTCCAGCCAAGCTGCGGCAAATTATGGATAACCCAGCTGAAGGGATGGCTCATCTGGAGCGTTTTCTGGGCAATGTGAAACACTATATGGCGATCAAATCTGCCACCAGCCTGCTTACCGGAACGGTGGTTGCTATCTGGCTCTGGATAGTAGGAGTAGACTACCCGTTACTGTGGGGACTGCTCGCCCTGTTACTCAATTTTGTGCCCAATATAGGCTCAATTATTGCGGCGGTTCCAGCCGTTCTGCTGGCAACTATCCAGCTCGGTAGCGGCGGCGCTCTGCTTACTATGGCGGGCTATCTCGCTATCAACGGCTTAGTAGGCAGTGTCATCGAACCACGCTTTATGGGGCGAGGACTGGGGCTATCCACTCTAGTAGTATTTGTCTCTCTAGTGCTGTGGGGCTGGGTGCTGGGGCCGGTGGGGATGTTTCTCTCGGTACCTCTCACCATCATGGTCAAAATTGCCCTGGATAGCAGTGATGAGACTCGCTGGATCGCTGTGCTACTAGGGCCAGAGATAAAGGAGAAGAGATGACTCTGCTATTCAGTGAATACCCCGGACGTCAGGAGCGCCATCTGCTACGAAAGAGGAACAACCCTCTCTTCCCAATAGAGGAGCGGAGCATATCCGAGACCACTCTAAAGCAAGCTCAGCGCTTGGATCATGAAGAGCTGGTAGAGTTTATCACCAGCTTTCGTACGCTAATTCACACTGCAATAAATCTTAAAAGCAGTGAGGGGAGCGAGGTGATCCTCGACATAAAGGAGCGGCTAGACAAAGCCTATGAGCAGGCATCTGGGTTGGCGGATGACCAGAGCGAGACCAAAAGCTCCCTGCACAAACTGGTACAGGTGGTGATGACTGCGGTACGAGTAGGTGCTGGCGATGACCTTCACGCCCTTACCGAACTGGAGCAGGAAGAGCAGGCACGAGCCGCCCATTTTGAGCTGCTAAAGCAGCCAGTTGTCGCCGATATACTCTGGCCCGACTCACCCATCAGTGAGACCGAACTACTCCCTACCCTGCTAAGTGAGAGCAGAGCTGGACTAGCCGCATCTCTAGAGCTATTTGACAGCTCTCAGCTAACGGTACTCTGCGAAGATGCACGCCATCTACTAGAGCTTATAGCAGCAAATACTGAGGCGGTGCCAGAACGGGCTAAACAGCGACTGCGAGAGATGGAGACCCACCTCACCGCCAATGCATCGGGGCGGGCTAACTAAGAGCCTGGACACCTCACTCTAATCCAACATCTCTACTATCGTACAGGCCGCAGCAAAGCTACTCTCTTCAGCCTCTAAGGAGATGCAGCGAATCACCTCAACCTTGGCATGTAGAGATGGGGTAATATCGTTATCTGGGGTAATAACTATAGATAGCTGGCTACCCGGCTCTACCTGCTGATCGACCCATAGAAGCACCCCGCCACCACTAAGATCCTTGACGATCGCCCCATCTATCTTGTCTGACCCCTCAAGCTTAAACTGAGCTGGGCAATTCACTGCTATACGTGGAAAATCACGCTTTTCAGAATAGTCTCGCATACTTTAGTGACTCCTTAAGAAGACAGTTCCTACAGCACCATACCGCAACAACTGGTCTCAAAAGATAAGAGCGACCGGGCAGATGAATACTTTAGGACACCTCACCTGAATCCATGCAGGCTAAGCTTCCGCTCCTCGGCTCTGGCTTCCTGCTTCGCCCTACCTCCTACATCCATGTAGTCGTGCTCACGCCCCTCACCTGCGTCCATGCAGGCGACAAAGTTATGAAGCCTCTCAAGCGCATGGATGTCAAGAATAAATAGATAGAGGCATCCTGTAGCCATCTACTAAATCTCAAACTTACCACTCTGCAACCTATGCGCCTCCATCATCTCTAACTCACGAGAGCCAGAGACAACTATCTCTGGATCAGGAACAAAATCCAAATCTGCATCCAGCCGATCATATGGCACTGAGTTGAGAATAAGCTTCATCACATTGAGCCGTGCCAGATGTTTGTTGTTGGAGCGGACCATAGTCCAGGGGGCATGAGTGGTATTAGTCTTACGCAGCATCTCATATTTCACTCTAGTGAAGTCGTCCCAACGCTCCTGCGCCTGTACATCCACCTCGCTCAACTTCCACTGCCGCAGGGGGTCGCTCTTGCGCCGCTCAAAACGGCGCTCCTGCTCCTCTTTGGTAACGCTAAAATAGAGCTTGATAAGAATAGTACCTTGGCGCACCAGATCCTTCTCAAAGCCGCTAACCCCAAGCATAAAGTTCTCATACTCCAGCTCTGAGCAGAAACCGAATACCGGCTCCACCATGGCGCGGTTGTACCAACTGCGGTCAAACAACACTACCTCTCCACCCTGGGGGAACTGCCCTATATATTTCTGGAAAAACCACTGAGTCTTCTCCGCCTCGGTCGGTTTGCCTAGTGCTACAACGCGGTAATGCTTCTCGTTCATGTAACGGGTAACACGACGAATGGTTCCACCCTTACCGGCGGCATCCCGCCCCTCAAACAAGATGATCATCCGCGTTCCGCTCTCCTCCAGATACTGCTGCAGTTTGATCAGCTCGGCCTGATATGGCTTCAACGCTTGCTCCCGACGGTAGCGGCGAATACCCTTGCGATTCGTCTTTTTTAACTTCTTGTTATTAGCTACAAGCTTTGGATAATTGGCTACCATCTCCTCTGGAGTTATATCTACATCACCAACTTCTACCAGCTCAGGACTCACCTCTTCTTGCTGTTTTTTATCGTCCACTATTTTGCCCTCTAACTAGTTGCACTTAATCTTTTAATTCTAGTCTATACGACCACACTTTTCAGGGATAAAGCCTGAATAACCCCTGATTCATACCGCTTAGCCCCTCCCCTACAAGTGGGGGCGGAGTTAATCAGAGGCTCCATAAATTAATAGCGATACGCCGACTCTATCTGATCTTTAGTCAGTACACCATAAATATGGTGGATACCAGGAGCAGTCATCCGCTCTACATACAGCGCCTCTGCCTCCCCACCCTCTATCAGCTCCAACGCCTCCTGCAGAGTAGCCTGCAGGTTTACCGCAACGACCTGCTCTCTGCGAGCCGGGATCTGTAGCAGATCTATCTGCTCTACCCCACCCTCCTCTTCATTTCGGTCGCGAATATGGCGCACTAGATCAACCGCCGCCATCAAAACTACCACTCTGCCCTCACTCTCAATCAGTAGCCACTCCGGCTTCTCAGCCAAAACCTCTTGCGCCTGCTCCCGTGACACTATCTGCTCCAGACGCTGGAAGCTCTTAGACATCACGCTCCCCACCCCAATTCGGCGCAGCGTCTGCATAACCGGATTGGCATTGTAGTCCATGCCGTTCGCCTTAAGGATGGTGATAAAGATAGACTCTTGACGAAACAGCTCACTCGCCGTCAGCCCCGCAACCGTTATCACCAGCATTCCTGGCATAATAACCTCGGCGTTATGGGTCAGCTCCATGATCGCCGTCAATGCCGCTAGCGGCGCCTGCAGGGTAGCTCCCATCATCGCCCCCATCCCCAACAGAGCGTACAACCCCACTCCAGACTCCACTCCAGGGAATAGCCAAGCAGCCAAGATACCTACCAGGCTGCCGACCACAGCCCCCATAAACAGTGTCGGACCGATCAGACCACCGGGAACACCCATTCCCAACGTGGCAGAGGAGGCCAACAGCTTCAACAGCACCATCCCCAAAAGCAGTCCCAGACCAAGATCCCCCAGCAGAGCGCTGTTTACCGTATCATAGCCAACCCCCATAACCTCTGGAACCAGCAGCCCACAGATACCGACCACCACTCCGGCCAGAGTGGTACGCCAGAGAAAATCTATCTTTTTAGTGGTAGTAGCAAACAGCTGTAGCAGGTAGATAAAACTGGCCGCCATAGCACCGACCACCAACCCTAACAGAAGAAGAAGCGGCATCTCGGCTAACGAGGCCAACTCCAATGTGGGCACCACAAAAGCCGGCTCCGAACCCAGCACGGCAATAGATACTGCATTGGCACTGACCGCAGCTAAAATGACCGGGGTAAAGCTAGCCAGAGTGTACTCCAGCATCACCACCTCCAGCGCAAACACAACTCCGGCCAAAGGGGTATTAAAGGATGCGGCGATTCCAGCTGCCACCCCACAACCCACCATGGTACGAATACTGTTATTTGGCAAAGACAGACGCTGCCCCAGCAGACTGCTACTAGCTGCGCCGAGAAATATATGTGGCCCCTCACGCCCCACCGAGTGACCGCTAATGATGGCGACAGCAGCGCCTACAAACTGTAGCAGAAAACCACGCACGGTGTGATACCCCTCATGGTAGGCCAACCGCTCCATCACCCGCGCCACTCCGAGGACACGTATTCCGCCAGAGCCCCAGCGAAAAATCAGACCAATCATCAGACCACCAACTATAGGCAGAGAGAACCGCAGCAGTGGTGGCAGAGCCTCATAGTTCTCCGGCAGCCCCTCCGGCAGAAAACCGGCCTGCGTCCCCTCAACAGAGAAGCGGAACAGCACGATCACCCCTCCAGCCAGAATCCCGCTCACTAAGCCCAACAGCGCCAGAGGTAGCAGCGCATCTGCTCTCGAGCCCGACGGACCCTGTCAGTTTCGTGCTGGGAGAAGCC
>CBFDBF010000131.1:0-5270 GCA_965602975.1 uncultured Gammaproteobacteria bacterium
CAACGATATGGTGTCGAATTGGATTATAAGTGTGTGCTTATAATCACTGCTGGCATATTGGATTGGTACCCAAGATTTTATAACTTAACAGTAGAGATGCATATTATGGCTAAACCGGAAAAGCATGTTTTTGTCTGCACCCAGACCAGACCCCCAGGCCATCCAAGAGGCTCTTGTGGCGAGCGTGGGGCGCAGGATGTTATGGCGGAGTTTGGGCAGCAGTTTGAGCAGCGAGAGTTGTGGGGCAGGTTTCTGCTGACCAGCAGTGGTTGTGTTGGCGGGTGTGACCAAGGGCCTACCGTCCTGATCTATCCTGAGGGGATTCTGTACGGCAAGGTTACCAAGGATGATGTGGCAGCTATTATCGACGAGCATCTGCTCGGTAATGCGCCGATAGAGCGCTTGCAGGTCTCTTCTGAGGTTTGGTAGCAGGCGACTGATTAATATATTCATAGATCGATTTGGCTTTTGGCAGGATCGGTCGTAGGGCAACTAAGAAATAGGGGAATTCCATGGCGGAAAAGAGTGATCTAATCATCCGTATTGCTGGAGAGGGCGGTGAAGGCATCGTCTCTACCGGCGATTTTATCTCAGCAGCTTGTGCACGTGCCGGTCTGGAGATCTACACCATCAAGACCATTCCGGCTGAGATTAAAGGCGGCTACTGTCTCTATCAGTTACGCACTATTGCCGAGCGTATCTATACCTTCGATGTGTTTGTCGCCTACAATGGTGAGGCCTACGAGCTTAATAAGCATCTGCTGCTGCCTGGAACCACCTTTGTATATGATGGTCCTGGCGGTGATTTTGAGCCGGATATCCCAGAGGGGGTTACCGCTTACGCCATCCCGATGTCCAAGACTGCTAAGGATCTTGGCTCCTACCGCTCTAAGAACATGGTGGCGTTGGGTGCACTGTCGGTGCTGTTCAACATCCCAGAAAACACCCTTATTGAGGTGTTGACCAATAAGTTTAAGCCCAAGGGTGAGGAGATTCTGGAGTTCAACCTCAAGGCCTTTGCTGAAGGCAAAAAACTGGCCGCTGAGCACGATAAAACCGATGAGTGGCGGGTGGCTGATGCGACCGAGCCTAAAGATGTGATCCTGATCGCCGGTAACGAGGCGGTAGGTCTGGGAGCCATCATGGGTAAGCTCGATTTCTTCTCCGCTTATCCGCTAACCCCGGCTACTGAGGTGGCCAAATATGTATCGGCACATATCCCCAAGACTGGAGGCACCCTGATTCAGGCAGAGGATGAGATCGCCTCTATCTCGCAGGTGTTGGGTGCATCCTATGCGGGTAAGCGCTCTATGACTGCCACTTCCGGCCCAGGTCTCGCGCTTATGGGTGAGATGTTAGGTATGAGCGGCATGGCCGAACTGCCAGCACTGATTGTGGATGTGCAGCGTGGCGGCCCCTCTACCGGACTGCCAACCAAGCATGAGCAGTCGGATCTGTTTCTGGCCATCCATGGTGGCCATGGCGATGCCCCGCGCATCGTTCTCTCGGTTGAAGATGTAAATGACTGCGTTAATATGACTGCTCAGGCACTTAACCTTACAGAGCAGTACCAGTGCCCGGTTATCATGCTCTCTGATGGCTCTTTGGCCTTCTCTACACAGACTATTCCTGCCCCGGATCCAGACAGTTTTGAGATTGTCGAGCGTGCCCGTTGGGATGGTGAAGGTGAGTTTGTTCGCTACAAGATGACCGAAAACCTGATCTCGCCGATGGCCGATCCAGGTACCCCCAATGCTATGCATATAGCGGCCAGTCTGGAGCACTCCGAAAGTGGCGCTCCTAACTATGCCCCAGAGAACCATGAGGCCAATGCACGCAAGCGGTTTAACAAGATCAAGGCGGTTATCGATCAGTGGCCAGCGGCTGAGCTAGATGGGGTCGAGGGGGATGCCGATGTCGGTATTATTGCTTGGGGTAGTACCATCGGCGTGGTGCGTGAAGCGGTAGCCCGGCTAAAGGCCGAAGGTAAAAAGGTTAAAGCTATGTATCCCAAGCTAATCTACCCTATGCCGGTAGAGCAGTATGAGGCGTTTGCTGCCGACTGTAAGCAGATTATGGTGCCTGAGGTTAACTATCAGGGTCAGCTAGCACACTTTATTCGGGCAGAGACATCGATCAAGCCGGTCTCTTATACCATCTGCGGAGGGCTGCCTTTCACCCCCGCAATGATTGTCGACAAGTTTGAGGAGATCAGCTAATGGTTAGTGCAACTTTCAATCAAATCGAGATGAAGCCTAAGGAGTACAAGTCCGAGATTAAGCCGGTCTGGTGCCCTGGTTGTGGCCATTTTGGGGTTCTAAATGCGGTCTATCGTGCTGTCTCTGAGTTGGGCATCAAGCCATCCGATTTTATCAATATATCTGGTATCGGCTGCTCGTCACGCCTGCCCTATTTTGTAGAGTCGTACAAGATGCATACTCTGCATGGGCGTGCTGGCGCGGTCGCTACCGGCACACAGTTGGCTCGTCCCGATCTGCCAGTAGTAGTTACTGGTGGTGATGGTGATGGCTTCTCTATCGGCGCTGGCCACATGCCACATATGGCGCGCAAGAATGTCAATATGACCTATGTATTGATGGATAATGGTATTTACGGTCTGACTAAAGGGCAGGTATCGCCTACATCACGGCGTGAGATGAAGGCCTACACCACTCCTTACGGTGGGGTGGAGGAGCCGATGAATCCGGTGCTCTATATGCTTACTTATGGTGCCACCTATGTGGGCCAGGCCTTTGCCGGTAACCCGAAGATGTGTGCGCAACTGATTAAGGGCGCAATCGAGCATAAGGGCTTCTCCTATGTCAATATCTTCTCTCAGTGTCCAACTTTCAATAAGATAGATACGGCCAAGTTTTACCGTGATCTGGTGGCAGAGATACCAGAGGATCACGACACCTCCGATATGGGGGCGGCTAGTAGCATAGCGCGGCGACCAGATGGTAAGGCACCGGTTGGCTTGCTCTATAAGGAGGATAGAGAGACTCTGGACGAGGCGATGGCCGGGCTGGTAAAGCTGGTCGGTGGCGGGGAAGATTACGATCTGAAGAAGATCATCGATCTGGCGCGGCCATAGGCACCATATGACAGAGCAGCTGGAGCGGCATGTAGATCGGGAGTCGCTTTTGGCTGCCTGTGGTAGTGCAGGCAGTCTAGTGGATACCGATCTGTCGTTCCTTGATATGAGCGGTATCGATCTCTCCGGGATGGATCTGTCGGGTGCGGTGCTTACCGGTAGCAACCTGCAGGGCGCCAATCTTAAGGGATGTAGGTTGCACTCCATTTTTATGCAGGATGCAGAGATGGGTGGCGCTAACTTGCAAGGGGTGGACCTACAGCAAGGTTTTCTGCAGCGGGTTCAGCTAGAGGGGACAGATTTTAGCGGTGCCGATATGACTGGATCTAGTCTCATGCTGTGCCGGCTACAGCGAGCTATATTCAGTGATGTTAATCTGGATGAGGCACAGATGCAGGCGAGTGACCTGAGTGCAGCGCAGTTTATTGATAGCAGCCTGCGGAAGGCGATATTACGTGAGTGTGCACTGGAGGATACTCGGTTTGAGCGGTGTGATCTAAGGGATGCAGATCTGCGTAAGGCCACTATTACTCAGGCCTGTTTTGTGGATGTGCAGATCGAGGGGACGCTCTGTTATGGTATCCCTCCCTGGGGAGGTGACAGTAGCCAGCAGAACTGGGAGCAGGCCCTGCCATCATTCGATGGCGAGTAGTGTTTTGCGCTAGTATTATGGTGGTTATAGTATAGAGCGCTGAAAAGCCGACATGGCACTGGGGTTGATTTTTTCCCAGCGTCGGTTTCTAATGGAACAAGAGCGAGCATAAGATAATAATGATTTAATAATATAGCCCTATTTAGTAGAGGGTAGATTTAATCGGCCCTATCTGTTTTTATAAGATCTGGAGTGATTTGATGAGCGAAGCCAACCTGACTTTCCGACGTTATGAAGATGGTGACAATGAACCTAATGATTGGGATAGCGATGTAATCAAAAATGGGGAATCATTCTCCTGCCCAACCTATATTCAGCGCACTCCACCTTGCCAGAATGCCTGCCCTTCCGGCCATGATATTCGTGGCTGGCTCTCTATTGTACGTGGGCTGGATCAACCACCTGAAGGTATGGCTTGGGAGGAGTACGCTTTTCAGCGGATGACCCTATCCAATCCGTTTCCATCGATTATGGGTAGAGTCTGTCCAGCACCATGTCAAGATGGGTGTAACCGGAATGACCTAGAGGGCTTTGTCGGGATCAATTCGGTAGAGCAGTATATTGGTGATTGGGCGCGTGAGAACAATCTCGCCTTCCCACCCGCTGGTAAGGATACAGGCAAGAGGGTGGCCATCATTGGTGGCGGTCCGGCCGGTCTTGCAGCAGCTTATTTTCTGCGTCAACTTGGTCATGGCGTTACCATCTTTGAGGAGTACAAGGCGCTGGGCGGGATGATGCGCTTCGGTCTTCCGGAGTATAGGGTGCCACGCGATATTCTCGATCAAGAGATACAGCGTATTTTGGATATGGGTGTTGAGGTTAAGCTCAATACCAGGGTTGGCACCGATGTCTCGGTAGAAGAGCTAGAAAAAGAGTATGGAGCCATCTTTTGGGGTGTAGGATGTATCAAGGGTAAGGCGTTGCCGATACCTGGTTTTGATGCACCCAACTGTACCGACGGGATGACCTTTCTGCGTGCTTTTAACGATGGTAGCCTGAAATATCTCTCTGGCCGCATCTTGGTGATCGGCGGTGGTGATACCGCTATGGACGTGGTTGCAGTCTCCAAGCGGTTGGGTAATATCGCCGATGTTGATGCTGCCAACCTGCCGGAAAATGTTCTTGCCGGTAAGGTCTCTCATAGTGAGGCGGATGCCGCTAAACGTGGAGATTCAGACTGCTGGTTGGTCTATCGTCGTCCTATTGAGAAGGCACCGTGTACTCCGCATGAGCTGGAGGCGAGTATCGCCGAAGGGGTAGAGATCCACGATAGCCTGGCACCACTGGAGGCGGTTCTGGATGATCAGGGTCGTGCTCGCGCATTAAAGGTGCAGCCGGTAGATTGGTCCTCTGGCAAGATGGTAGAGAGTGGCGAACCGTTTGAGATAGAGTGCACCATGATTGTGGGTGCTACCGGCCAGACGGGTGATTTCACCGGTGTGGATGGTATCGGTAACGACTGGAATCAGATCGATGCCGCTAAAAATATGGAGATCAAAGGCAAGCCGGGACACTTTGCTGGTG
>CBFDBF010000132.1:0-5269 GCA_965602975.1 uncultured Gammaproteobacteria bacterium
TAGCGCGTTGGCCGATCCTCTGTTGCTGTAGGGTGGTCTTACAGTTGAGGCATGGTTCACCCTCTCTGCCATATACCTGTAAATGCTGGGCGAAGTATCCTGGCTGTCCATCCTCACGGCGAAAATCACGTAGAGTGGTGCCGCCCTGTTTGATGGCGCTCTGCAGGATAGCCTGGATATTTGTGACCAGCAGCTGGTAACGCTCCCTGGAGATACGGTTGCAGGGGCGATTAGGGTGGATTCCAGCCATAAATAGCGCCTCATTGGCGTAGATATTACCTACACCGACCACCACTTTGCCGTTCATGATAAAGCTCTTTACCGGGCCGTGGCGGCGCTGCGCCATTCGGTGCAGATAGTCACCACTAAAATCTGTGCTAAATGGTTCAGGGCCGAGGTGGCGCAGTAGACGGTGCTGTTCCGGTGGGCTGCTGCTCCAGAGCACCGCCCCGAAACGGCGTGGATCGCGCAGTCGTAGTATCTTCTCTGAGAACTGTAGATCGAAGTGGTCATGTTTGCCGGGGGGAGTATCAGACGGCACTATGCGGAGAGTACCGGACATCCCCAGATGGAGTATAAGGGTGCCTCGGTCTAGCCGCAGCAGCAGATACTTGCCACGCCGTCCTATCTCCTCTACCCGCTGTCCCGGCAGGATCTTTTTTAGCTGGCTAGATACCGGCCAGCGCATCTTGAAGTTGCGGATCACTACCTGACTAACTATTTTACCTTTGATATGTGGAGTGATACCGCGGCGGGTAGTTTCGACCTCTGGCAGCTCTGGCATTTTATGGGGTCTCACTGCTGGCAGGTGGTGTCAGCAGGGCGGTGGCGGTTGGCAGGTGGTAGGCTAGGCCGAGTTCAGGCCGCCACAGTAGCGTCTGCGCTGCACTCTTTACCAACTTAAAACTTAACGGTGCGCTTCTATCTTTTAGTATTAGCTTTATCTCACCTATAGGTTCAGCCTGCTGTAGAGCTGTTATGCTGCTGGCCTGAGCCTGTTGCCACTGGGTGATCTTGCGGTTGAGATCATCCATGGAGAGTTTAGTTTGCGCTGGCTCCAGTTGCAGCTTGCCCTTCTCCCCTTTGGATATACTCCAGTCCGGGGTGTGGATCGCCTCTAGCTGGCTGTTGGGTGGCACCAGCTCCAGTGCTATAAATTCGGTGGCGGCGGCCATAAGGTGATGCGGAAAACGATCCTTGATTAGATGGATGGTGTCGCCGCTACGCAGATAACGCTGGTGACTCACCGGATTGGTGTTGCCCATCTGGATACTCTGCTGCCCCAGTTTAATGATGGCCTGAGGCTCTGCCAGACCAAACTCTGCCAGCTGCTCTGTGGGCGAGGGAAAGCGTTGCAGGCTCTCTGCCGTGGCGATCTGCAGTAGCTGCTCTATACGCACGGCGTTGGCGGTTATGGTGTAAGGGGCGCTCATCTGCCAGCCATTTTGGGTGCGTTGTAGCTCTACTTTGCCGCTCCGATTGATGATCTCGATGGAGTCTATCTGTTGTGGCTGCATCAAGGTGAGTTTGAGGCTATCTGTGGGTGCGGTCTCATCCGGTGTTAGCCAGACGGCGAGGGCGAGCAGCGTAACTACCGCCAGCAGAATAAGGTTGAGCCAGGGTTGCCGTCTCATCTTAAAGGTTCCGCCGGCGCCACCACACCAACAGACCGGTAGCCAGGAGCAGGGCTGGTAGCAGGAATAGAAATCCCATGCTGATGATGGCGCTGGCCGTGGTGGAGAGCATCAGGTTACGGTCTGGGGCGGTACGGGCCGGGATGTTCAGCAGCTTGTCATCGCCCCCCAGCCAGCGGAACATGTTTAACCCCAACTCCATATTACCCCCGTTACCGAGGTAGCTGTTGGAGAGAAAGTCGCTATCACCCAGCAGCAGTATCCGCTGCTCTTTTTCACCCTGTTTGCGACTCATGGCGATGCCGATACTGAGCGGCCCAGCCTGCTCTCCAAGCTTCTCGTCACGCTCCACCTCTCCTTGTAGCAGGCCGGTCTCGTTCCAAGAGCGGGAGAGGGTGCGTAGCAGTGGCACGACCTCCCACCCATCACTCTCTGCCAACTGTAGTGCTGTGGCGTGGGGGTAGATGGTAACCAGCTCAAAGTTGCGGGTGATAGGCTGGTCTGGAGGGTACTTAGGCACCAGAGCTATCGCCGGACTATCCAGACCGAGGGTGGCGGCATTGGCATCAACTACAGTTCCTGGCAGGACGGTCAGTTCGAGCTGTTTTGCTAATGGCTCTAGCCCACGCATTGGGCCTGGGTCGATTAACCACAGCAGGTTACCCCCCTGCTCTATGTATTGGCCGATCTGTTTAATCTCACCCGGACGATAGTTGACCTGCGGGTCGGCCAGCACCAGCAGGGAGGTGTTCTTTGGGATCTCTACTGCGCTAGCCAGCTCCAGTGGTTGGATCTGATACCCTTTGCGCTGTAACTCTGCGCCAAAGCTGCCGAGGTCGTGGTTGGCCTTGCCGTCGAGGCTACGCTCACCATGTCCGGTGAGGATGCTAACCCACCGCTTCTGCTGCTGTAGCAGTCGCTGGATGGCGTTGCTTAGATCCTCTTCACTGATGGTGCGGAGGTTTTCGGAGCGCCCCTGGTAGACTAGCCGTAGCTCGCCGGTGACTTGAATGCCCAGCTCCCGCACTAGATCTGGGCGGGTGTCTGGATTGATGAAATCTAGTTCAATATCCGGCCGATAGCGGCGATAGCGCTCAATTATATCGCTGATCTGGCGGCGCAGTTGTGGAATTTCGGGGGTGAACGAGGTGATCCGCAGAGGCTCCTCTAGCCGTGCCAATACCTGCTGGCTGGTGTTGCTCAAGCTGTTGCGTCCACCAGCACTCCAGTCCCAATTGGTGGAGTAGTGGTGGCTGAGCCAGCCGATAAACCCTATTCCGATGGCAAACAGTAGATAGAATAGCGCTCCCTGTAGGCGCTGTAATAGACGATTTGGTCGGCTGGATTGCATAGCGGTTCAGCCTAAGGTGCGGCGGCTCTCTAGCCGGTGGATAGTGAGTAGTAGAGAGGCACCGATCAGTAGCAGAAAGTAGAGCAGATCAGAGCTCTGTACCAGTCCCGACAGGAGCTGGTGCAGGTGGGTGACCGGAGAGAGCCAGCCAAATAGTGCGCTGCCACTATCACCCGCTCCGGCCGCCAGGTTTAGTATCCAGAGGAATAGCAGCAGACCATAAGTGGCGGTGGCCGCTACGGCCGGTTTCGATGTTAGGCTGGAGATAAACAGACCGATGGCGCCAAAGGTTGCCAAATTTAGCCCTAGTCCGAGCAGTCCCGCCGCCAATTTACCCAGATCGAGCGCACTGCCCAACAGGAGAGAGAGTGGCATTAGAGCGGTAAGTAGCAGCATACTGGCGAGGATGCCTAGCAGTGCCAGATACTTGCCGAGGACGATCCTGGTCAGCGACAGAGGTGAGGCGAGCAGTAGGGTAAAGGTGTTGTTGCGGTACTCTTCACTCAGCAGGCGCATGGTAAGCATGGGGAGCAGTAGCATGCTGATAAGGGCGGCGCTGTCGAGCAGCGGGACGACCACAATATCAGTAACCCCAGGTGCCCCAGCCAATCCAGCGAGCCGTGGTTGTAGCTGGGTAAACTGCTCCAACTGCAGTAGAAACAGCCAGGCGAGGATTAGCTGCATCATTGCCAACAAGACCCAAGCGAGAGGGGATAGAAATAGGCTACGCAGTTCGCGTGTAGCGATTGCCCACATGGTTATCCCACCTCCGCGGTAGTTAGTTGAGTGAAGGTCTTCTCCAGACCGTGCTGCTCCGGTGTGAGTTCACGTAGTCCCCAGTTGTTATTGATGCTCTGCTCGGCGATGCTCTCAACCGCTTCAGCGGTATCCAGCTGGAGTCGGTAGCGCCCATCTGCCAGTAGCTCCACTGTGATGATGCCGGGTAGTTGCTCTAGCTCCTGCTGCTCTGGTGGTCGCACCAGAGTAAGTAGTAGATGTGGGGTTGTGCTCTGAGCGTTTAGCCCCGCCATGCTGTCGGCAAACACTAAGCTGCCCTGGTACAGGATCAGTACGCGGTCACAGATTGTCTCCACCTCTGGCAGGATATGGGTGGAGAGCAGGATTCCATGCTCCTCACCCAGCTCTTTGATCAGTTGGCGGATCTCCCGTATCTGGTTGGGATCGAGGCCGCTGGTAGGCTCATCCAGGATGATTATATCCGGTTCGTGGATCAGCGCCTGGGCGATCCCCACCCGTTGGCGGTAGCCTTTGGAGAGGTTGTCTATCAGTCTGCCACCATGTGACTCCAGACCACATCGCTCTTTTACTCGCTCTAAAGCGGTCTCCACGGCACTGCCTGGTAGCTGCTGTAGTCTGCCACAGAAGCGTAGATACTCATCTACGGTTAGCTCATTGTAGAGGGGAGGCTGCTCCGGCAGATAGCCGAGGTGCTGTTTCGCTTTAGCGGGGTGTTGTAGTAGATCGATACCGTTTAGATGGATGCTGCCGCTGCTCGGCGCTAGCCCACCGGCAATCATCTGCATGGTGGTGGATTTGCCGGCACCATTGGGGCCGAGAAAGCCTAGTATCTCCCCCCGCTCCAACTGAAAACTGACGCCATTGACGGCGCAGAGATCGCCATAGTAGCGGTAGAGATTGTCTATCTGTATCAGTGCTGACATGGAGGGCGATGTTATAACAAAAATATGGTGGCGAGGCCAAGAAAAGCGAGGAAACCTACTATATCTGTGACCGTGGTCAAGAGAACGCCACCAGCTAGCGCTGGGTCGATCCCCATCCTCTCTAGCATTAGTGGCAGAATAGCGCCGGTAGATGCCGCAAATAGCAGGTTGATCGCCATGGCGGCGGCGATAAGCAGGGCGATATCTCGACTGTCGAACCATAGGCCTGCGATCACCGCGACAACTACTGCCCAGATTAGACCGTTAAAAGCCCCTACCGCCATCTCCTTTAGCAGAAGTTGGCGGGCATTTTTGCCGGAGAGCTGTCCCAGGGCGATGCCGCGAATGGTGAGGGTAAGGGTCTGGCTGCCGGCAATACCACCCATGCTGGCAACTATAGGCATCAACACCGCCAGAGCCACGATCTTTTCGATAGTCGCCTCAAACTGTCCGATCACCCAAGAGGCGAGAAAGGCGGTAATCAGATTTACTCCTAGCCAGAGTGCGCGGCGTCGGGTGCTGACCAGTACCGGGGCGAACATATCCTCATCTTCCGATAGACCGGCCTGTCCCATAAAGGCGTGCTCGCCCTCTTCACGAAT
>CBFDBF010000133.1:0-5257 GCA_965602975.1 uncultured Gammaproteobacteria bacterium
GCTGCCGGCCGAAGAGTTTGCCAAGGAGATCGAGGTGGTGAAAGAGGAGCGGCGACTGCGGACAGAGGATAGCCCCACTGCGCTTACCTACGAGCAGTTCAATGCGACCGCCTATCGAGTACTGCCATATCGCAACCCTGTGATCGGTTGGATGAGTGACCTTGAGGGGATGCAGGTGGCGGATCTTAAGCGGTGGTATCGCCTCTGGTATGCACCCAATAATGCTACGCTGGTGGTAGTGGGTGATGTCGATCCACAAGAGGTGTTTGCGCTGGCTACTAAATATTTTGGGTCGCTAAAGGCGGAGCCAACGCCTAAGGTCAGGTCGTTACAGGAGCCGCCACAGCGTGGTGTGGTGCGCAGCGTAGTGCGTGCCCCGGCACGGCAACCGTATCTGATTATGGGGTATAAGACCCCGGTAGTGGCTACAGCCAAAGAGGAGTGGGAGCCGTATGCCCTGGAGGTGTTGGCGACTATTCTGGATGGGGGTGACAGTGCCCGTTTTAGCCGCAAGTTGGTTCGTGGTCAAGAGCTGGCAGTGGCTGCAAATGCTGGTTATAGCGCCTTTTCGCGGCTCTCCGGCATGTTGAGCGTGAGTGGTATCCCGCGCGATGGTCACTCTATAGAGGAGTTGGAGCAGGCGCTAAAGGCGGAGATTGAGCAGTTAAAACAGGAGCTGGTCAGCCAGGATGAGCTGGATCGAGTACAGGCTCAGGTGGTGGCTGGTGAGGTCTATGAGTTGGACTCTATCTACTATCAGGCGATGCAGATCGGTATGCTGGAGACCCTAGGGCTGGGGTGGCAGCTGCTGGATGAGTATGCGGCACGGATCAATGCAGTCTCTGCCGAGCAGGTACAGCTGGTAGCACGCAGATATCTACAGACTGATAGGTTGACGGTAGCGGTGCTGGAGCCGCTGCCACTGGATCCGGAGCAGCCCAAACGCAAAGTGGCAGGAGATCGTCATGGGCGCTAACGTGCTCTATAGAGGCATGCTAGCCACGGTTCTACTCTCGGCTATAACGCTCTTTTCACCACCGCTATTGGCTGTCCCACAGATCGAATCCTGGAGCACTGATAACGGGACAGAGGTGCTGTTTGTTGCCGCCCCGGATCTGCCGATGGTAGATGTTAGAGTGGTGTTTGATGCCGGTAGTGCACGGGATGGCGACAGGGCCGGACTCTCTCGCCTTACTAACGCCACACTGACCGATGGTGCAGGTGAGTGGAGTGCCGATCAGATCGCTGAGCGTATGGAGTCAGTAGGTGCGGAGCTGGGTAGCGGCTCTCTAAGAGATATGGCCTGGATTTCGGTGCGTACTCTGACCGAGCCGAAGGCGCTGAATATAAGCGTAGAGACGCTGGCCGCCCTGCTCTCCAAGCCAACCTTTGATCCTACTGCTCTGGAGCGTAACCGTCAGGCAATGCTGGCGGTGCTACGACAGGGGGAGCAGTCGCCCGGAAGCGTGGCGCGCAAACGGTTTATGCATGATATGTATGGGGATCACCCCTACGCCATCCACAGCGGTGGCAGCAAAGAGTCACTTCAGCTGATAAAGCGGAAGGATCTACAGCAGTTTTACGCCACCCACTATGTGGCAAAAAACAGTGTAATTGCCATAGTAGGAGCGCTGCAGCATGCTGCAGCAGTCAAGTTGGCCAATCGGATCACCTCTCAACTGGCGGTGGGAGAGCATGCGCCACTGCTGCCTGAAGTTAAGCTGCTACAACAGGGGCATAAGCTATATCTCCCTTTTCCCTCCAGTCAGTCGCATATCTTTATGGGTCAGACCGGTATGCAGCGGGGCGATCCCGACTATTTCCCGCTCTATCTCGGTAACCATATCCTCGGTGGTAGTGGCCTGACCTCCAGATTGAGTGAAGAGGTGCGGGAGAAACGGGGCCTGTCCTATAGTGTCTATAGTTACTTCTCGCCGATGCGTGGTACTGGGCCGTTTATCCTGAGTGCGCAGACCCAGAATGCCAAGGCAGAGGAGACCCAGCAGGTTATGCGCCAGACCCTGGAGAGATTTATCCGGGAGGGGCCGACAGCGCAGGAGTTGATTGCCAGCAGGAAGAATATAACCGGTGGTTTTCCGCTGCGTATATCCAGTAATAGCAAGATAGTAGAGTACCTGACCATGCTCGGTTTCTATAATCTTCCGCTCGACTATCTTGATCGGTTTGTGGAGAGGGTAGAGGCGGTAACAGCAGAGCAGATTCGGGATGCATTCCAGCGTCGAGTCCAGCCAGACAGGTTGCTAACGGTGGTTGCAGGTCAGAAGAGTGAGTCGCAAGAGTAATCAAGTCAGAATAATTGGCGGCAGCCACCGCGGCAGGAAGATCAGTTTTCCCGATCTGCCGGGGCTACGTCCTAGCGGCGATCGGGTGCGTGAGACGCTGTTTAACTGGTTGCAGCCACAGATTCCGGGGGCAGTTTGCCTCGATCTATTTGCTGGAAGTGGCGTGCTGGGGTTTGAGGCGGCCTCCAGAGGTGCAGCCAGGGTGGTGCTGGTAGAGCAGGCGGCCGTAGTGGTAAAGCAGTTGCAGCATAGCAGTAAGCTGTTGGGTATGGATCAGCTGCAAGTTGCACAGGCCGATAGCTTGACGTGGCTGCAACAAGCAGCTCAACCCTTTGATATCGCCTTTCTCGACCCCCCATTTGGTGGTGATCTGCTGGGAGAGTGTTGTCTACTGCTGGAGCAGGGTGGTTGGTTGCAGCCAGAGGCCAGAATCTATCTGGAGATAGATGCGGCAGAGCAACTGCCTGCCTTACCAGGTGGATGGCAGCTCTTACGGGAGAAACGAGCTGGTCAAGTGGTCTTTTTTCTCTACACTAAAGGGTAACTCTGGTGATATTATGGGGCACTCTAGCTAGTGCTAGAGGAGTCTATAAATTAGAGAGAGACAGTTTTGTATGCAGACAGCTATCTACCCCGGTACCTTTGATCCTATAACCAATGGACATAGCGATATTATCGAGCGAGCCTCACGGCTATTTGACCGGGTCGTAGTCGCAGTAGCGGCAAACCATGAAAAAAACCCGGTATTTAGTCTGTCAGAACGTGTTAGACTGGCGGGTGAGGTGTTGCGAGAGCTGCCGAATGTGGAGGTTCTTGAGTTTGACACTTTGTTGGTTGATTTTACCCGTGAGTGTGGTGCTAGTGTGATCCTGCGCGGCCTGCGGGCAGTATCCGATTTTGAGTATGAATTCCAGCTGGCTGGAATGAACCGGCGCTTGGCACCGGATGTAGAGACGATGTTTCTTACGCCAGCAGAGCAATTTACCTTTATATCATCTAGCCTGGTTAAAGAGGTTTCGGCCTTGGGCGGTAATGTGAAGGACTTTGTTCACCCTGTGGTTGCGGTTGCGTTGGAGCATAAAACTGGTTAACTACAGGCCGTTAAAATTGGGTCGATAGATCCTGAAATTAGGAGTTGAAAATATGGCTTTAATAATTACCGATGAGTGCATCAATTGTGATGTATGTGTCCCTGAGTGCCCAAATGATGCAATCAGCGAGGGCGACGAGATCTATGAGATTGATGTTGCCCTATGTACTGAGTGTGTGGGTCATTTCGATGAGCCACAGTGTGTCGAGGTGTGTCCAGTAGACTGTATCCCTAAAGATCCGGATAACGAAGAGAGTGAAGAGGAGTTGCAGGCCAAGTTTGAGAAGCTGACTGCTTGATCTCTCTCGTAGCTGGATGATCTATCCGGATGAAAAGGGCCCCATATTGGGGCCCTTTTTTTGCTTTTTACCTACTCCACTGATGCGGTTTAAGCGAAGCAGTCAGCGAACAGGTTTTTGGCCCAGACAAACATCTCTTCGTAGTTCTCGCTATCCCACTTCTCTGATTCGCCAATGTGTTTTAGCTGCATCATGTCAAAATCAGAGTCATAGGAGAAATTAGCAGTGAGCCAAGAGGCCTGTGTTGATGATATTGGGCTGTAACAGGCCGAGTTGGTGGTGATATTAGCCAAGCGCTCTGGGGTGTCTGTGGGTAATCCCCGGATGGAGCGGATGATTGCATCAGCACAGACCTTGGCTTGCGCATTGGCCATATGGGCCGACTTTGGCTGATTGGTGTCCTGCGAATCACCTATTATATGCACTCCCTGGAAACTGGAGAGTGTCGACTCATAGGTGGTGGGGTCAACAGGGGCCCAGTTGCCGCCATCGGTTAGCCCTTCGTTACGCACAAAATTGGTAGCGCGGTTTTGTGGGATCACATTCAATACATCACCCTGGAAGGTGCCAGCGCTGGTATCAATCAAGCCGGCAGATGAGTCGACGCTCTGTACTTCAGCGTTTGGAATGTACTGTAGTACATTGCCATAGAGCTCATTGAAGGCGCGGGAGAAGCTCTCTTTTTCAGCCTGTATTCCGGAGTTGGCATCTAGCACCACTACGCGTGGACTATTGCCTGAGGTATAGCCGCTGTTTACAAACATGTCGGCTACCAGGCAGGCGCGTTCATAGGGTCCTGGCGGGCAGCGGTAGGGTGACTTAGGTATGGTCATGACAAAAGTTGAGTTTAAGGTCATGGAGGCTATTTGGGTGGCTAGGAGCGTGGTCTGATCTCCGGCGATCCAGGCGTGAGGGTTGAGTTTGGGGTCAAGTCCTGGAGGCTGTTCAAAACCGATGCCAGTCGCGATTACTAACCGATCATAGGATTGCCAGCCACCCTGTGCGAGACGCACTTGATTGCCAGCCCCATCGATCTCTACTGCTCGATCCTGAACTACATTTATGCCGTGATTTGACTCCAGGTGGGTGTATGGCAGTTCAAGTTCGCTTAATGGTAGTTGTTTGTTTAGGATCAGATTACTCAGCACGCAGGAGGTGTGTTGCGGCTTGGGATCAACCAGGGTTACATCAATACTGAAGTTGCTCCACATACGAATATACTTGGCTACAGTCGCGCCACCAAAACCACCTCCAATGACAACCACTCGTGAAGGGGTTGCAGCATGGAGGGATCCTGGGATGTTGGCGAGAGCCAGGCTGGCGCCGGCAGTTTTGAGAAAATGTCTACGATTTAGTTTCATGAGTGATACTCCGCAATATTGTTTTTTGTTGGGTTGGATGCGATATGTAGGGTCGGTTTATTTATCATCCTTATCTATGCTTTCTATCTTTTCTATCTTTTCTATCTTTTCTATCTTTTCTATCCTCTTTGTCTTCATCGTCTTCATCGTCTTCATCGTCTTCATCGTCTTCATCGTCTTCATCATCTTCATCATGATCCGAAC
>CBFDBF010000134.1:0-5222 GCA_965602975.1 uncultured Gammaproteobacteria bacterium
AACTCAGGGTAGTGCAGCCTGCCCATCTCACCATCGCGAAATACTCGGCAGATCTGATAGATCGAACCACTATCGGCTGCCAACAGCCGTTTCATCGGAAACTCTGGTGAGGTTTGTAGATAGAGCGACTTACCAGCTACCGCCCCCGGTCCATTATAACTAGTGACCATGCTCTCGATGGCTGGATCTGTAGCGGCATAGAGCGAACAGATAGGGGTCTCCACCTCCATAACCCCAGCTTGCCGGAAAAACTGGCGAACAGTACTTAACAGTTCTGCCCTGGCCTGCAATACCTCACAACTTGCGGTTGGTCGCCAAGACGGTACAAACACTACTCCTCCTTGGCGCGTGATACATACTCACCGGAGCGGGTATCCACCTTAATCATTTCACCAATCTGTACAAATAGAGGCACTCGCACTACCGCTCCTGTCTCCAGAGTAGCCGGTTTGCCCCCACTGCCGGAGGTATCCCCCTTCAGCCCTGGATCGGTATCGGTGACTGTCAAAGTAACGAAATTGGGTGGCTCAACGCTAAGCGGGGTGCCGTTCCATAGGGTGACTGTACAGAGACCTTGATCCTTAAGCCACTTGATGGACTCCCCTACTGTAGCGGCATCGGCACTATACTGCTCGAACGACTCGGCATCCATAAAGTACCAGAATTCGTCATCTGCATAGAGATACTGTAAATTCAACTCTAGTACATCAGCCGCCTCAACCGACTCACCCGACTTAAAGGTGCGCTCGATAACCCGGTTACTCTTAAGATTACGGATCTTAACTCGGTTAAAGGCCTGCCCCTTACCCGGTTTTACAAACTCATTCTCGATGATGGAGCAGGGGTCTCCATCCAACATTATCTTGAGACCGCCCTTAAACTCATTGGTACTATAGCTTGCCATGTCACCCTCGGAGACCAGTAAATTGAAGCTGCATATCATAACCCGAAGCGAGCGGCGATGGCAGCAGTCCATCAAAAGTGCTTTTACCCATCTAGATGATCTCCTCGACTATCTACAACTAGATCCAGACCTCTGCCGCAATCAATCTGAAGCCTGCCAGCAGTTCAGCCTACTGGTTCCAAGAGAATTTGCCGCACTGATAGAGCGAGGCAACCCGGAAGACCCACTACTGCTACAGGTGTTGCCACAAGCTACTGAAATGGAACATGTAGAAGGGTTTGTACCTGACCCTACAGGAGAACACTCCGCCTCTCTGCAACCAGGCCTACTCCAGAAATATGCCGGTCGAGTACTATGGATCACCACTGCCGCCTGTGCCATCCACTGCCGCTACTGCTTCCGCCGCCACTTCCCGTACTCTGGGACTGCTACCGATAAAAATGGGTGGGGCAGAGCTATGCAGAAGATCAGAACAGACCCTAGTATCAGTGAGTTTATCCTTAGTGGTGGCGACCCACTAATGCTCACAGATGACAAACTGGCAGAGATGGTAGCCGCTCTGGAGGCTATACCCCATATTGTGCGACTGCGTATCCATAGCCGTCTACCTATCATCCTCCCCCACCGCATCACCGACCGATTAATTCAGCTACTAGCCGACACCAGACTACAGACAGTTCTGGTAACCCACTGCAACCACGCCCAGGAGATATCTCCAGAGATAGCGCCGGCCATGGCAAAACTCAAAGCGGCGGGCACTACCCTGCTTAATCAGACAGTACTACTACGCGGGGTAAACAGCTCTACCAACGCCCTATGCGACCTCAGTAACGCTCTTTTCAGCACAAATATCATCCCCTACTACCTACATCTACTCGATAACGTAGCTGGGGCAGCCCACTTTGCCCTATCACCAGGAGAGGCGGAGAGACTAGAGCGCTCACTGCGGGAACAGTTGCCCGGATATCTAGTACCCAAGGTTGTATATGAGCAAGCTGGAGCCAAATCCAAGCTACCGCTCAAAGGGTGATCTGGCCCCAGAGCCACTCTATTTAGGACTATTTTATCCCAATTTTTATACCAATTGTCTAAATTTTCTTTGCAATATGACCCCATAAGTATTAAAACTCTAAAAAGAACTTAGGAATAATTGCAACAACTATGGATAGAGACAACATACTCGAATTGAAAACGCCAAGACGCAGGATACCGTCTGGAAGCGCCACCCTGCTTAATCCAAAGAGGGTAAAAGCGTGGATCTCAACCCTGCCCATGGCCAATATTGGCTCTACCTCAAAACAGATATTCAACAGTCTAGGTAAATTTAATCGTCTCGACAGAGATGATCTTGATCGAGCCACTACAATAAATCTTTTTCGCCAGCCTATTAGCTATATTACGGATAATCTAAAAAAACACTATATTGACCTCCCATTTCCCCTATCGACCAGAAACCAGAAAATCGCCGCACTTAGCCGTGAACTCCAATCGGAAATGGCCAACGGCTTTAAAATCATAATAAAAGACATACTGACTAGCAGCAAAGAAGAGCGTGATAATAAGCTGCTAACTGTAGCTATACATCAAGCCATACTCTATATATCCAGGGTTCTGTACTACTCAGCAGTCGTATATAACCAAGCGCCACACCACGCATGGCGGGAAATTTACCAACTATTTCGTTATGCCGAGCTCCACAATCTTGCGGAGACCAAAGTAAAAGAGGATGGAGGAGAGACAGAGACAAGCTCTACCATCAGAGATGTATACCAACGAGCTATTCTATTCGGCATGGCATCTCCATACAGTATGCGTCAAAGAGAGATTGAGTATTTCTATAATCAGGTTACGCAGTGGTCACCCCACCTCGATCTAAAGAGCGTCACCAGCCACAAACAGACAGCAACCATATTTGTGATAGAGCCAAGCTCTGATCAACCACCCTGCCACGCCTACCTGCATACCGCCAAAGCCGAGAAACAGTACCAAACCGTAAACACTACTAGACTAGTCTCACAGCTACAACAGCAGCTTAAAACCTTGGCTGGATCAAGCAAACAGGGAGCTCCAGATACCACCAAAGAGAGCCCGTCAAAACCACTACTGCGGAAACTTATCCAGTCACTCGGATCAACTCCCAAGAGACAATTTCCCCGCACCGCACTAAATTTTGACCTGGACACAGCAATTGGACTCTCCTCTGTATATGCCTTGATAATAGAAAACTCAAAGAAACCTGAACGCCCCAAAGCTAAAGCCAGGCCGCATCTCTATCCGGGTATTGGAGATGAAGTGAAACTCTCTATAGCCGCCGAGAATGAACCCATTGAATTTTCTCTAGTGGGTCTAGAAGAGACTGCCGAAGTCTGGCTACAGGATGAGATTAAACCGGCCATAACTATAGAGCATAAGAATCAGGCTCATAATATATTTTCCTGTAAGACGTTCAATGAGAGCGCTGGGGGCTACTGTCTCACCTGGAGTGGCGACAAGGCTCCACATATCCGTATAGGGGAGATTATTGGCATCCAGTCAACTAACAACCCATCACAATTCAGTATCGGTGTAACTCGATGGATGAAGAGCATACCAACTGAGGGACTACAGATAGGGATCGAGATGATCGCCCTACATATAAATATAGCCTTAGTTCGACACATGAACAGTCCATCTAGTAAAAACCAAAACCCAGAGGCCCTGCTCCTACCAGAACAGACCACCTCTGAGCAGCCTGATAGCCTTATAGTCCACGCCCTACCATATCGGGTAAATGATTCTGTATGGATTGATGACGGCAGAGTTAAGAGACGCGCCAGGCTTACCCGCCTACTAGAATCCACCGGAGCATTCTCCCGCTTTCAGTACACCTATACAAAATAACGCAACACCTCTTAATTCTGATATAATTCAATATATTGTGGTGCGCATTGAGGTAACACCTAAAGAAAGCACCAGATAAAGGGCACCTCTATTAATTCTATTTTTAATATATAGGTGCTTGAAAATATTAAGAACAAGGCGGAGATCACAGCAAATAGCCAGCTATTCGCTAGATTTTCAACACAGTTATTGAGACTCTCGAGTGCTATAGAGGTCAAACACGAATTAATCGAGGTGTCCTCCAGGCTATTTGGAGCAAAGATGAACGGCGCACGCACAGAATCTGCGATAGAATTTTTAGTAATTGACGACTCACCCAATGCAACAGAATCCCGCATCAATGCACTACGCAATTCTGGCATAATTGCACACCATATACGGGTAACAGGTGAAGATGATCTAGTTGAGGCTCTGGCCAACTCAACTATTGACCTGATCCTGTATAGAATCAACACAGTAGCTCTAGAGCTAGAACAGGTCATCGCTCTATGCCACAAATCAGATACTGAAGCCCCTCTTATCTTGATCTATGACGATACCGAAGATCAAGAGCCACTCCTTGCTGCCATGCATAAGGGAGCTAGTGATGTAGTTGCAGCAGATGATCTTGAGCACCTGATACTAGTTGTAACCAGGGAGTATGGTAGCCTACAGGTACGACGTGAACTAAAACTACTACAGTCACGACTGCAAGAGATGGAAGAGCAGTGCAACTCCTTGGTAGAGCACTCCAGAGACGCCATCACCTATGTACATGAGGGAATGTACATCCATGCTAATCAGGTCTATCTTGATATGTTTGGGTACCTAAACATGGATGATATTGAAGGCATGTCCATCCTCGATACTGCCAGCCCCAAAGACATCAAAAAGCTCAAACAATTTCTCCGTGCGATCGACAGCTCAAAAGAGCCTGAAAATCTGGAGATAGAGTGCCAAAATAGTGAAGGCAAAGAGTTCGCAGCCAAGCTTGAAACCAGCCCAGCTAGCATAAAGGGCGAACGCTGTACTCAGATCATTATCCGTGATCAATCTATAGATAAAGAGCTGGAACAGAAAATAAGCCTGCTGAATAAGCAAGACACTCATACCGGATTGGCCAACCGCCAGCACTTCATACACAATTTGGATCAGATAACATCCAAAGATACCAAAACAACCCCATCTGGTTCGCTGCTATACATTCTGCTAGATAATTTCCAAACACTCCGCACTAAGATTGGGATTGGGTCAAGTGATTCAGTACTACTAGAGATAGCCAGGATCATTAAAAGCAACATTGCCAAAACTGACACCTTGGCCAGATTTGGGGACCACACCTTTGTTATTCTCAGTGCTAAAAAAAGTCAAGGTGGTACCGAGAAATTTGCTGAAAAAATACGCTCAACAATAACCGACCACAGTTATACCGAGCAGCTACCAGATAAACGACTCATTA
>CBFDBF010000135.1:0-5187 GCA_965602975.1 uncultured Gammaproteobacteria bacterium
GAAACGGAAGAAGGCGCGTGCGGAGCAGGCGTTCATCGAGGAACTGCGTCGCAAAATCGGCAACATGGGCAGCGCTGCGGTCTACTACAACCGGAATGGTTAGTCCCAGCGGGCCGATAGATCCAACTGAGCAGCCGATAGCGGCCTCTATCTCGGCATCGGTGGCCATGGCGATTGGGGCGGCTACCAGAGGGAGTTTTTCTGCCTTGATGCTGTTTAGCTCATGGTCACCACGTAGTGTTAGCGCCACCAGTTGTCCCTCTTCAGACCCATGTACTATCAGGGTTTTGAGGCACTGGGCCGTATCTACGCCGAGAAAACTTCTAACCTCCTCTATACTGCGCTGTGCTGGTGTGGCCACCTTGTCCATTTTCTTGCCTGGGGTGGGGCGCTCTCCAGCCGGAGCGACCGCCTCTGCCAGCTCTAAATTGGCGGCATAGTCGCTTTCAGTGGAGAAGACTATGGCATCCTCACCGGAGTCTGCCAGTACATGAAACTCATGCGACTTTTCTCCTCCTATGCTTCCGCTGTCGGCCTGTACTGCTCGAAATTCCAGTCCACAGTGGCTAAATATTTGGCAGTAGGTTTGGTGCATCTGCTCATATGTCTGCTGTAGGGAGTCACTGTCTGCATGGAAGGAGTAGGCGTCCTTCATCAAGAACTCACGGGCCCGCATAACACCGAAGCGGGGTCTGATCTCGTCTCTAAATTTGGTCTGTATTTGGTAAAAGTTGATTGGTAGCTGTTTGTAGCTGCGTAGCTCATTCCGGGCTATATCGGTAATGATCTCCTCATGGGTGGGGCCAAAGCAGAAGTCACGACCGTGGCGATCGCTGATGCGGAGCAGCTCAGGGCCATATTTCTCCCAGCGGCCAGACTCCTGCCATAGCTCAGCCGGCTGTACTGCTGGCATCAGTAGCTCTAGTGCTCCAGCTCTGTTCATCTCTTTACGGACGATATCTTCTACTTTGCGTAGCACCCGTAGTCCCAACGGTAGCCAAGTATATAGCCCCGCTGCCAGCTTGCGGATCATGCCGGCGCGCAGCATAAGTTGGTGGCTGGCGATCTCGGAATTGGCCGGGGTCTCCTTCTGGGTTTGGAGTGGGAATTTGGATGTACGCATCTATATCTGTCCAGAGTGTCTAGAATATAAGTGGTAGATTCTAGCCTTATGCCGCAGCAGGGACAATTGTTTAATCTGGTTAGAGGTTCATGAGTTGTGTGTTTTCTATTTGTTGGAATGGGATTATTAGAGAGGATAAGAGGAGCTATATAGTGGAGGCATGGGTAACCGATAGAGTGGTTGAGAGCCGTTCATGGCTCGCGGCAGGCAGGCACCTGCTACTGCTCTTATGGTTGTCACTTTCACTGGTGGTGGCGGGTGGTGTGGATATAACTCCAGAGGTGATTCAGTGGGTAAAGACCGAGTTTGGCAGCATCGGGGTGGATCGGGTTTATGCTTGGCAGCGGCTGATGGATAGTAACGGTGGTAAGAGTGAGCAGGAGAAGCTGACTGTGGTGAATAGCTTTTTTAACCGTCTGCGCTATCGCACAGATCAGCAGTTGTGGGGCAAGAATGACTATTGGGCTACCCCTATAGAGGCGTTGGGCAAAGGAGCAGCAGATTGTGAGGACTACTCTATAGCCAAATATTTCACTCTACGTGAGTTGGGGGTTCCTGATGAGAAGATGCGTATTATGTATGTGAAGGCGCTAAAGTTGAATGTTCACCATATGGTGCTGACCTACTATGCCACACCGAGCTCGATACCATTGGTACTGGATAATCTGAATAGTAAAATTCTATCCGCCTCAAAACGGAGTGATTTGGCTCCCATCTATAGCTTCAATGGTAGTGGCCTCTGGTTGGCAAAAGAGCGGGGCCGCGGCAGGTGGATGGGTGGCTCTAGTAAGGTTAAATTGTGGCAAGATCTCAAGGCGCGCATGCAGCAGCCTGTACCAAAAAAGTAACGGGAGATAAGTTATGACTCTTTCACGACAATTGATTGCGCTGGTAGTACTTTTACTATTGCTGGTTTTTATCGGCACCTTTGTGATTAGTGTGCGCAATACCCAGAGCTATTTGGAGACGCAGCTGGTATCGCATGCCCAAGATGCAGCCACCTCTTTGGGGCTATCTATCTCCCCTCATCTGGCGGCGCAGGATATGACGATGGTCGCCTCTATGAGTAGTGCTATATTTGATCGTGGCTACTATCTGGTGGTGCGGGTGGAGGATATTGAGGGCGCCCCCTTGGTAGATCTTGTGCAGTCGGTTGCTATTGAGGATGTTCCTGCATGGTTTATATCCTCTTTTCCTCTGAAGACACCGGTCGGAGAGGCTGTGGTTATGGCTGGCTGGAGCCAAGCCGGTAAGGTTGTTGTGCAGAGTCATCCCGGTTACGCCTATGTTCAGCTCTGGGAGACTATTAGAGATACCGCCAGCTGGTTTCTGGCCTCTGCACTATCTGTTTTACTTTTGGGGATGGCGCTGCTGCGCTGGGTGTTAAAACCACTGAAACAGGTGGAGCAGCAGGCTGACTCTATCTGCAAGCGTGAGTTTGTTATTCAGGACAGGCTCCCGCGCACCCGTGACCTAAGGCGTATGGTGGAGGCGATGAATCGTCTCTCGGAGAAGGTCAGAGGGATGCTGTCTGATATGGATAAGTTGGTTGGGGGGTTGCGCCAGCAAGCCTATAGAAGTGAGGTTACCGGTCTCGCCAACAGACGCTATTTTATGGACGTGATGGATGATCGGCTCAGCTCCAGTGAGCAGTTCTCTCAGGGGGTTCTCTGTCTGATTCAACTGAAGGATTTTAAAGGTTTCAATGAGAGGCGGGGTTATCAAGCTGGAGATAAGCTGCTGCTGGCGGTAGCGCGGGGGTTAGAGCGGGTGATTGAGGATATGCCATGGGCCACCTTGGCGCATCTCTCGGGTGCTGACTTTGCGTTATTAGTTGAGGAGTGTTCGTTGGAAGAGGCGGATGGTCTGGGGCAACAGCTATCCAATATATTGACCGAACTGTATACCACTGGACAGCCAGATTTGCCCGATGTGGGCCATATTGGAATGGCCTATTATGATGGTTCTCAAAGTTTGAAGGAGCTGTTGTCACAGGCCGATATGGCTCTACGCTCGGCACAGGGAGAGATGGCTAACGGTTTTCATATAACCTCACCAGAGGATATAGGCCAGTGTGCTATACGGGGTGCAACCGAGTGGCATAAATTTATTAAGGAGGCGTTAGAGCAGGAGCGTATAGTCCTGCACTATCAGCCGGTAGTGGCTTGTTCATCTGGTGATCTACTGCAGCGTGAAGTATTGGTGCGTATTGCTGAAACTGACGGTGAACTGGTGTCAGCTGGTCTCTTTATGCCGGCAGCTGAGAATTTTGGCCTGACCGCAGATATAGATCGGGAGGTTATTACGCAGGTGTTGGAGTGGGCATCTGAGATGGATCCTGCGGTGAAACTTGCCGTCAATATATCACCGCAGACACTGCAAGATTCTGGTTTTATGGAATGGCTAGAACAAAAATTGGCAGAGCACAGAGATACTGCTAAACGGCTGATCTTTGAGCTGCCGGAGTATGCGGCATTAGCTAAGTTAGATCTAGTTAAGGACTTTATAGCTAAAGTGGAGCGGTTTGGGGTGCGGTTTTCGCTGGATCACTTCGGCCGCAGTTTTAGTTCACTCGCCTACCTTCACTCCTTGAAAATTGACTATATCAAGATGGATGGCAGCTACCTGCGTAGTTTGGATAAGAGCCAGGATAATCAGTTCTTTGTGCAGGCGTTGGCAGATATTGCACATGGACTGGATATACAGGTGATTGCTGAGTCGGTGGAGTCGGAGGCGGTATGGGAGCTGTTGCCATCCCTCCATTTTGATGCTGCTCAGGGCTATTTTATCGGTAGGCCGGAGCTGTAGGGAGAATAATCGCACAGGGCAATACTGTTATTTAAGGAGTATCTGATTAATACCGTTTAGCCCCTCCCTCGCAAGTGGGGGACGCCTACAGGGATGTAGGTGAATAGCGTTAGCTGGGAGTGGAAGCCTAGGAGGGGAGTGGGAGTCAAAACAGTGACTTACCCCATTCTGACCTAGGTTTCAAAAAAATGCGAACTATCACCCAAATGAGCGATGCGCGATTCAGTGCAGAGAGCCAGACTTGGATGTAAATATAGTAATTACCCCCTTATGGAGCGCACAGTGGCAAATAGCAATGATAACCAGAGCGGCAACTCAATTGGCCAGGAGACTCAGGCTGTACAGGGTGTAGAGTTTGCTCTAGATATTAGCGACAAGAGCCAGCTGGACAGTATAAAGTTTCTGCAGAGTGGTGAGAACCCTGGTGATCTAACCGCTATAGCAGCGGACGGCTCTACGGTAGTATTTCCGGACTACATTGTTCTTGCTCAGGCTGGTCTGCCGCCGGCATTGACCCTTGCCGATGGAACAGTCATCTCTGGAGAAGAGGTGTTGGCTCTGATTGAAGATTTAGATTATGGAAAAGTTGCTCCTGCCGCTGGCAATCAAGGGCAGATTAGTGATGGCTCCGGTGCGGCATTCTCTGCTTATAACAGTAATATCCTTGGAGATGATCTTGAGCATGACTCCTATGCTGGTGGCTACTCTGCCCAAGCAGGCAGCGGTGTAACCGGCTCTGCTGCCGGGCGCACTCTGGAGAGTGGTGATAGCGAACCGGGTAGCAGTGCGCCAGAAATTAACTATCCTCCAGTCGGCGGGGATGACACGATAATAACCAATATTACCGATGTGGAAGATATCAGGGTGCCGGAGAGGGCCCTGCTGGCCAATGATAGTGATCCTAATAGCGGCGATATCTTGAGCGTCGATGATAATCTATTTGAGACTGGATGGACGGCCGGGTTTGGAGACGCTATCCCCAGCGTTAGTGAACGTGAGCAGAACTATATAGATGGAATGACAGACGCCTCCCAGGATATACCGCGCTCTGCCTTTGCTATTAACGCCCCACATACAGTTGCAGTTCAGGTAACCGGCACCCTCGCTGATTATGATTTGAACTCTCGGTATAACGATGCATTTAAGGTTGAGTTGGAGGCTGGAGAGACCTTGGATTTGAGTGTCAATCCTGGTATCGAGCTCGCTGTATATCGGCTGCCATTACAGGATATTGCCCCCAATGATGGTAGTGCAGA